>NZ_CALIJF010000180.1 GCF_938018035.1 uncultured Campylobacter sp.
ACTCGTTGTTTCCCGCGATCGTTTCGATTAGTTTGCGTTTGTTGCGGCGGTTGTAGAGCACCGACGAAAGGAGCGATAGCGCGATGAATAAGATCCCCACGGTGCCCGTTATAATCTCGCTTACTTCAAATTTCAGCTTGGCAAACATTATAAACGCCAAACACGCGATGGCGTAGTGCGCGCCGTGCTCCAGATAGGCAAAGTGCGACAGCGTGCCGCGGGCGATGAGATACAGCGTGATGGAGCGCACGAACATCGCGCCGGCGCCGAGCCCTAGCATGATGATGAAGATATTATCGCTTAGCGCAAACGCTCCGATCACGCCGTCGAAGCTAAAGCTCGCGTCTAGGGTTTCTAAATACAAAAAGCCCGCAAGGCCGTTTTTTACGCCGTCCGTGCCGAAAAGGCGGTCGAAGCAGGAGATGAGCAGATAGAGCAGGATCGCACCGAAATACGCCGCACCGAGCGTCGCCGAAGCCGTTTTAGCGAGCAGCACGAGCCCCGCGGCTAGAGCGATCAGCGTGGGCGCGTTTGGAATGCGCTTTAAAAATCGCACGAGCCCGTTATTTTCGATTATGCCCAGCCAGTGTAGCTCGCGCTGCGCATCGAAGAAAAAATCGCAAAAGACCATCAGCAAAAACGCGCCGCCGAAAACGTAAATTTGCGCTTCGTTCTCGCTTAAAATTTCATGGTAGCGCTGCGGCTGCTTAAGCGCCAGCACGAGGGTTTCCCAAAGACCCAGATGCGCGCTTGCGGCGACGATTAGCACGGGGAATAAAAACCTCATGCCAAAAACCGCGATCGGAATGCCCCAGAGGATAAATCTACTCTGCCACACCGGCGCCATATCTTTTAGTACTTTGGCATTGACTACGGCATTGTCGAAGCTGAGGCTGATTTCCAGCGCGCACAAAAGCGCGCAGATATAAGCGGCACCCGCGCCGCCGATATAAAACGCGATAGCAAGCGCAATTAGGCTTACTACAAAAGAGGAGTAAAAATATTTCATCGCTGTCCTAGCCGATTTTTTGCGCGATTTTAGCAAAATTTAGCCCTAAATTCTATATAATTGCAAAAATTCCAAAAAAGGCAAAAGATGCTTACTAATCCCGTATTTATCAGTATCTGTGTGATGTGCGCGCTATGCTTGCTGAGGTGCAACGTAATGCTCGCGATCCTAATCGGCACGATATGCGCCGTGCTCTCAAGCAATATTCCGCTGGAAGATGCCATAAATTTATTCATAAACGGCAACCCCGAAAACGCCGGCAGCCTCGGCATGGGCGGAAATTTAGAAACCGCGCTTTCGTATCTGCTGCTAGGCGTCATCGCAAGCGCGATCTCAAAGACCAACTTAACGGCGATCTTGGTGCGCGCGGTGGCAAATTTAATCAGCGACAAAAAATACATCTTTATCTTTTCGATCGCCTTTTTTGCGTGCTTTTCACAAAATTTAATCCCCGTGCATATCGCCTTTATCCCGATTTTGATCCCGCCGTTAGTTAAGATCATGAACTCGTTAAAGATCGACCGCCGCGCCGTAGCGTGCGCGCTGACGTTCGGCCTGCAGACGCCGTATATGGCGCTGCCGCTGGGGTTTGGACTTATCTTTATGGGATTAATTGAAAAAAATATGAACGCAAACGGCATCGCAGTAAGCCTAAGCGACATATCGAGCGTGATGTGGCTAAGCGCAGTGCCGATGCTTGTGGGTCTCATCCTAGCCGTGATCTACTACCGCAAGCCGAGGGAGTATGCCGAAACTAAACAGAGCCTGGATGCGCATTTTAGCGAGCTTAAGATGGGTATGCGCGAATGGGGCGCGCTAGCGGGTATCGCGGTGTGCTTCGCCGTGCAAATTTGGATCAAATCCCTTCCGTTTGCCGCGCTTAGCGGAATTTTAGTAATGCTTGCGAGCAAGGGCATCAAGTGGGAAAAGCTTGATAACGTATTTGACGAGGGCGTGCATATGATGGGCTATATCGCGTTTTTGATGCTGATCGCCGCAGGATACGGCACGATCTTAAAAGAAACCGGCGGCGTGAACGAGCTGGTGCACGTAGCGAGCACTTTAAGCGGCGGCAAGCTAGGCGGTGCGCTGCTGATGATCGGCATCGGACTGCTGGTGACGATGGGTATCGGCTCGAGCTTCGGCACGATCCCTATCATCGCTACGATATACTGCCCGCTAGCCGCGCAGCTGGGCTTTAGCACGGCGGCGACGATCTTTATCATCGGGGTGGCCGCGGGTATCGGCGATGCGGGCTCGCCTGCGAGCGATAGCACGCTCGGGCCTACCGTGGGGCTGAATATCGACGGCGAACATAGCCATATGTGGGATACCTGCGTGCCGACTTTTATTTTCTTTAATATCCCGCTAATCATATTCGGCATAGTCTTTTCGATGATGCTTTGAAATTTTATAAAATTTAGCCGCGCGGCGGTGCCCGTAAATTTATAAATTTACGGACGCAAATATTTTTAAATTTAGCCGCGCGGCTTTGTTTTTAAATTTGCCCGCGCGATTTCGTCGAAATTTATTTGCGCCGTTCGCGCGGTTTGCTTAAATTTAGCCGCTTTAAATTTAACCGCTCGCGGCGCGTTGATGAAAATCATTGCTAAAATTTGAAATTTCGCATAAAATTGGCGAAATTTCATAGCAAGGAGCGGTGGTGGAGCAAATTTATCCTTACGTGCAGATCGTCCATCTCATCTGCGCCATTATCTTTTTGGGCTACATATTTTTCGACGTCGTGATTTTTTCGCGGCTTAAAAGCGCGCTGGGCGCGGATTTTAAGCGCGTTAAAAAAGCGATCGGCTCGCGTGCGATTAAAATCATGCCGGTTTGCCTTTTTACGCTGATAATCACCGGCGGAATGATGATGAGCCGCTGGGTCGGAAGCGCTAACGGCGGGTATTTCGGCACGCCGCTTCAAAAAATCTTTATGCTAAAAGCAGCGCTTGCGCTCATCATCGCCGTGTGCGTAGCGATAAATTTAAGCTGCCGCGCGATGGGAAGGCCTGCGCCTGAGTTTTTGCGAGCAAATATCCACAAAATCGCTTTTGTATTCGGATTCATCATCGTGCTTTGCGCTAAGCTGATGTTCGTAGTATGATTTATGGCGCAAAATTTAGCGCTGGCGGCACACTTTTATCGCGGAATTCTGTAGCGTGGCAAAGATTTAATTTTGCTTGCTTTTGAATTTTGTCGTTTGCTAAAAATTTTAAAATTCCATTTTGCTGGGCGGGAGTAGAAATTTAAGAATTTTAAATTCCACTATGTCTGCGCTAAAGCGCGAAATTTTAAAATTTCACTCCTTTCTTGTGCTATTTTGCCAAATCCAACCTGCAAGATTTGATCTCATGAAATTTTAAAATTTCATCGCGAGCTTTAAAGCGCTCATAAAATTTCTCACCCAATTCTGCAGCTTTAAAATTTCGTAAAATTCTAAAATTTTAAAAATTTTAAATTTTACCGCTAGGACGCGGATGAGAATTCTAAAAAACTCGCGCAAAATCGAAGCAAATAATGAAAAAGCGAATTTATTCGTCAACTTTACTTATTATTTAATAATCGTTAAAGATATAAAAAGCTAAAATTGCTTTTCGCCTGCGGACGAATTTAATGTCTGCTTGCCATTCGGGCGGGATTTTGAGGTTTCCTGTAGCCGTGGCAATGGTTTTGAAATTATTTATGAGAAAGGAAAAGGATGAAGAAATTTCTCTTAAGTCTGCTCGTCGCAGCTTTGGCTAGTAGCGCGCTTTGCGCAAGATCGCTCTCCGAGATCAAAAGTAGCGGAGTGCTTAGAATAGGCGTTTATGACGCACAGCCGCCGTTTAGCAAGATAGAAGACGGCGTGCATCAGGGCTTTGAGGTCGATATGGCAAATGCCATCGCCAAAGATATGCTTCCATCAGGCGGAAAGGTGGAGTTTACCTCCGTGCTTGCAAATCAGCGTATAAAATTCCTACAAGAAGATAAGGTGGACGCAGTTATCGCAACTTTTACCGTAACTCCGGAGCGCGAGAAGCAGATCGATTTTACGACCCCATATTTTAGTGTCAATATAGGCATTTTAACCCGCATCGAAGATAAGATTAAATCCCTAAACGATTTACAAGATAAAACTATTTTAGTTCTTAGCGGCGGTATCGCAGAAACATACTTTGAAAAGCAAGGCTATAATATCGCCAGATGCGATAACGCAAACGCCTGCTATAAGGCGCTAAAAGCCGGACAGGGCGACGGGTATGCCGACGATAACCTAGTCGTGCTGGCTTATCCGGTATTAGATAAAAAGGTTGAAGTAAATATCAAAAATTTAGGCGCTTCGGACTTCTTGGCCATCGGCGTAAAAAAAGGCAATTCGGAGCTTTTGGACTTCCTAAACGGCGAGCTAATCAAGCTAAGCAAAGAGGGCTTTTTCAAAAATTCGTTCGATAATTTCATCGAGCCTTACTACAAAGGAACTGCAGAGAAAAAGTATTTCTTGCTGGACGATCTTTATAGCTTGCTGTAATTTTAAAAAAAGGGGGACGCTATGAAAAAGATAATCTTGGCGTTGATGCTGGCTGCGTGTTTGCTTCTTAGCAACACTTTGACTCAAATCAAAGAAAAAGGGGTTATTCGAATCGGTATAGATGGCTCGTCTCCGCCGTTTAGCGTCGCTAAAGCCGGCGAATATAGCGGCTTTGAGATACTCTTAATCGAAGGGCTTGTTAAAGAAATTTTCGGTGATAAAGGCAGCAAGATACAATATGTCGTAACGGTAGGCGATGATCGTATAAAAGCGGTGCAGGATAACAGAGTTGATTTGGATATCGCACTAATCTCGGTTACAAAAGAGCGCGAGAAGCTGGTAGATTTCTCCGATCCATACTTTAGCGTAAATATCGGCGTGCTAACTCGTAGCGACGATAATATCAGAAAGGTCTCCGATCTAAACGGAAAGACTATACTGGCGCAGCCCGGCACTACTGTGTTTGATTACTTTACGAAACAGGGCTATAACGTAGTACCGTGTGCGAGCGCGAATGAATGCTTTAATGATCTAAAATCGGGTAAGGGCGACGGATACGGCGATGATAATCTACTTGTATTTGCTTACGCTGTAGTCGACCGCAAAGTCGAAGTAAATATCAAGAATTTAGGCTCGACGGACTTCCTGGCCATCGCGGTGCAAAAGGGCAATACTGAGCTGCTTAACGCGGTAAATGCGGGACTAATTGAGCTAAGTAAAAAAGGTTTTTTTACAAAAATTTTTGATGAGAGTATTGAGCCTTTTTATAAAGGCACCGTCGATAAAAAGTATTTCTTGCTGGACGATCTTTACAGCTTGTTTTAATTTAAAGTGGCGATGGATGGAATTCTATTCGCTGGCAAATTTTAGTAAAATTTAAAGGAATTTTATGAAAAAGATTATATTTGCGTTGTTAATCGCTTCGTGTTCGTTATTTGCTAACTCTTTAGCGCAGATCAAAGAAAAAGGGCTCATTCGTATCGGAATAGACGGCTCACTGCCGCCGCTTAGCGTCTCCGAGGACGGCAAATACAGCGGTTTTGAAATTTCGCTTAT
>NZ_CALIJF010000181.1 GCF_938018035.1 uncultured Campylobacter sp.
TCGTGTGCGATTTGTGCGATTTTTTTTACGGGGAAGATCGTGCCGGTTTCGTTATTTGCCCACATCACGCTAACAAGCGCGGTTTTATCGTTGATCTTTTCGCTAAGCTCGTCAAGATCGATTAGTCCGTCTTTATCGACGCCCAGGCGAGTAATCTTTACGCCGCAAATTTTTTCTAAAAAAGCACAGGTTGCGCTGATTGCGGGGTGCTCGACGGAGCTTATGACGATATTATCCTTCTCGCCGGTTAGAATTTTATCGTAGTAAATTCCTTTTAAAACCCAGTTATTGCTCTCGGTCGCACAGCTCGTGATGACGATATCGTCCGCATCCGCAGCGCCAAGCCCCGCATAAAGCCTATCCATCGCGGCTCTTAGCGCGGGGTGAGTCTCGCTACCGAAGCTGTGAAGGGAGTTTGGATTGCCGTATTTATCGCAAAAAAACGGCTTCATCTCCTCAAAAACTTCGGGATCAACCATTGTAGTGGCGTTATTATCTAAATAAACGCGCTGCATAAAATTCCTTTCTAAAATTTATCTGAAATTTTAATCAGACAATTTCGCTCTTTTATCAATTTCGCACGATAATATAACATAATTGCTAAATTTTTCTTTAACGCTTGCCGTTTTAAAAACCAAAAGTTTTTGGAGAATTTATTAGATCGAAAAATTCCTTGCGCGTGTCGTTTCGGCTGATAAAAAGCCCCCGTAGTGCCGACGTAGTCGTGGTCGAGTTGATCTTTTGCACGCCGCGCATCTCCATGCACATGTGCCGCGCCTGCAGCACCACGCCCACGCCGAGCGGATGGATCACCTCTTGGATTGCGCTTGCGATCTGCTCGGTAAGCTGCTCTTGGATCTGCAGCCTGCGCGCGAAAATATTTACCATACGCGGAATTTTGCTAAGCCCCACGACCTTTTTATTCGGGATATACGCGACATGCGCGCGCCCAATGATAGGCAGCAGATGGTGCTCGCAGAGGCTATAAAATTCTATATCTTTTATCAAAACCATCTCGTTGTTGCTACTCTCAAACAGCGCGTCGTTTAAAATTTCTTTTGGGTCCAGCTCGTAGCCGCTAGTTAGAAACTCATAGGCTTTAGCCACGCGCCCCGGCGTCTTCGCGAGCCCGTCGCGCTTCGGATCCTCGCCTAAAATTTCAAGCATCTGCGACACGCAGCTTTCAAATTTCGCTCGGCTCTTTTCGTCCATTTTTAGCAATTCCTTAAAAATCGATGCGCGATATTACTCAAAAACGCCTTTTATAACGCTGATAAATTTTAAAATTTCGCGCGAAATTTTATCAATCTCATTATGTTAATGATAATATATTTAAATTTAAGAAATTTTTGTTTAAAATCCGCCGTTTCGATAAGCTTTATCTACAAGGAGTTCGGTAATGAAATTTAAGATGAGTTTTGGCGCGGCTTTGGCACTTTTTTCCTTTGCTTGCGCCGAACAAAACGCCGCGGCAAGCTCCGCCTCGGGCGAAAACCTAGGCGATATCGAGGTCGTAGAATGGGCGAATAACGACGACGGCTACCGTGCCGTACGCAGCGAGATCGGCAAGACGACTAAGAGAATTTTAGAAATTCCGCAAACCGTAAACGTCGTAACGCAGCAGCATCTAAAGGACAAAAAGCCAGAGACCTTAGCGGAATCGCTGCAAAACGTAAGCGGCATAAGCTATGCAAATACGACGGGAAATATTTTTGATGCGATCATCAAGCGTGGCTTCGGCGAGGGTCGCGACGGCTCGATTATGCGCAACGGCGTGCCGGGCGCCGTGATGCACAATTTCAATAAAGCCATTCAAAGCGTCGAGGTTCTAAAAGGGCCCGCGAGCATGCTCTACGGCGCGCAGCAACCAGGCGGCGTCATAAACATGGTAACCAAAAAGCCGCAGTATGAGTTTATAAATGAGCTTTGGGGTGGGCTGGGCAACCGCAACTATTGGGACGCTGGATTTGATACTACAGGACCGATCGCAGATAGCGGCTTTGCGTATAGATTTATATTCGATTACTACGCGAAGGATTATTGGCGAAATTTCGGCGGTATAAAAAACACGCTCTTTGCGCCGTCGCTTGCGTATCAAGGAGACGATTATTCAATAAGCTTAGGCTACACCCATAGCCGCTCTACCGATCCGGTGGATCGCGGCGCATTTTTGGTGCCGAGTACGGGTAAAATTTACGGCAGCGGCAAAGCCCGCTTCGACGAGCCGGTAAATAAACTACAAAGCAAGCTCGATACGGTTGATTTCGGCTTTGAGAAGGAATTTAACGAGGATTGGATATTAAAAGGCGCCTATGCTTTCTCGCGCAGCAAGCACGAATACGGCTACGTCCGTCCGAACAATCCATTCACGCCCCAAGGCCTTACCGGCACGACGCGATCGTATAACTACTACGATAATTTCATACACCGCACGCACGCAGCAAGCGTCACGCTAAACGGCAAATTTGAAACGGGCCCGCTTAAGCACGATGTCCTTTTCGGCACGGATTACAAAAACTACTACAGATACCGCCCGGGCGCGCTAAAAGGCTCCGCAGGGCGCATCAATATGCTTACCGGGCAGACCGCTTCGGGCGCCGTCCTAACGAACGATAGAGAGCCAAAAATACAATATCAAAAGCTAAGAACGATCGGTCTTTACACCCAAGATAATATAAATTTAACCGACGAGTTAATACTTTCTTTGGGCGTGCGTAGGGAATTTTACGATCAAGTAGCCAAACAAAGCTGGCAAGGACCGAACAACACCGATCAGAAAAAGGCCGCTACGACCTATCAGGGCGGGCTTTTGTACCTGTTAAGCCCGCAGTGGTCGGTATATACTAACTATGCGCAAAGCTTCACGCCGCAGATGTCCATAGGCGAGGCGATAGGCGGCGATCTAAAGCCGGAGGAAGGCAAATCCGTAGAGCTCGGCACTAAATTTCAAAACGATCGAGTCACTGCGGGTGCGGCGGTGTTTAATATCGATAAAAGAAACATCCTGCGAACGGTAAATAATATAAGTGAGACGATCGGCAAGGCTCGCTCGCGAGGATTTGAACTCGATATAAACGGGCGCGTAACGCAGGGACTTAGCATGTCGGCAAGCTACGCATATACCAAAACGAGAGTGCGTGAGGATGACGGCGCTTTTGCGGTGCTAATCGGCAAACCGCTGGAAGCGACGCCGAAGCACCAAGCAAGCCTATTTGCCAACTACGATTTTGCGCATCTAGGCGCAAAGGGGCTTAGGCTTGGCGGCGGCGCGCGATACTTCGGCTCGTGGTACACCTACTATATGCGCACGAACCTACCGAGCGTGCCCGCAGGAACGGCGTTTAAGCTGCCTCACGCCGTAGTTTATGACGCCTTCGTGAGCTACGATACTAAAATTTCGGGCTATGATACGAATTTTTCGTTCAACGTCAAAAATTTGACCGACAAAAAATACTATACCTCATCCTCGACCGGCACGACTACGAGCGTGATACCTATTCAGATGGGCTACGCGCGGCAGTTTATGTTTAACGTATCGGTAAAATTTTAGCCTCAAGCCCGCTTTAAATTTCAAGGCGAGCTCTTAAAATTTTAAAATTTAAAAGCCGCGAGCCGCTTAGGCTCGGCAAATTTTAGGAATTTATACTTTAAATAAGAAATTTTTTGATATATTACGAGCTATTTTTAAATTTTCTAAAGGAATTTTATGGAAGTAAAAGCAAAAATGAAAGACGCCGCAAATGCGGTAGCTGCGAGCAAGATCGAAGCAAAGCAGATCGCGGCAAAAGTAGAAGAGCTAGCCAAAAAGGCCTCCAAGCAGCTAAGAATCGATGGATTCAGACAGGGCAAAGTGCCTACCGCGGTGGTTTTGAAGCGATACGGCAAGCAGCTTGAGGGCGATGCAAAGCAGGAACTTCTTAAAGATATGATCGATGAGTCTCTTAAAATTTTAAAGAAAAAACAAGATGAAATTTTATCCGAGCCGGTCTTTTCTAAATTTGATGAAAAAAACGGCGATATTGACGTCGAGATCGAAATTTCTTTCAGGCCCGAGGTTAACGTCGAGGGGTACGAGGAGTTAATTCCTAAATTTAGCAGCCCGCGCGTTACTCAAAAAGAGATCGACGAGAAAGTGGCGGAATTTTTGCAGATGATCGCACCTATTTCTAAAACCAACAAAAAAATTCTAGCCAAAGACGATTTTGCAAAATTTGATTTCGAAGGCTTCGTGGACGGCAAGCCATTCGACGGCGGCAAGGCGCAGGACTACGTCCTTCAGATCGGCTCAAATCAATTTATCCCCGGCTTTGAGGACGGAATGATCGGGCTTAGAGTGGGCGAGGAGCGCGACGTAGCGGTTAAATTTCCGCAAGATTACGGCGCGAAAAGCTTAGCCGGTAAGGACGCGATTTTTAAAGTCAAGCTTCACGAAATTCAGGCTAAAAAACCTGCCAAAGAGCTCGGCGAGGAGGAG
>NZ_CALIJF010000182.1 GCF_938018035.1 uncultured Campylobacter sp.
GGCGTTTTGATATATTTGGTGTCTAATACGAAATTTGATCATCCGCAGGTGAGGCAGCTTGCGGTCTGCGAGATAAAATTTCTCAAATTTAGCCTGCCTGCGCAGACGGGCGCGCTAATTTTTACCTCCAAAAATGCGGTGGCGGCGATAAAATTTAATGAAATTTTGCCTGATTTAGATACGCCCGTTTACGCTATCGGCGAGCCGTGCGCTGCGGCTGCGCGCGAGTTTGGATTTCGCGATATTTTTGTGGCGCTACACGGGCACGGAAATGAGTTTGCCGTAGAGATCGCACCGCTCTTGCAAGGCAGAGACGCACTGTATCTGCGCGCGAGGCAGACGGTATCGAAGCTGGAGCAAATTCTATCTAGCGCCGGCGTACGGCTGCAAAGCGTGATCGCCTATGAAAATTCCATTCTTAGCCTGCCTGCCGCCGCAAAGCCGCCGCAAGGCAGTACGCTGATTTTTACCTCGCCTAAAAACGTTCGTGGCTTTACCGCAAATTTCGGCTGGGACGGGGGCTACAAGGCGATCTGTATCGGCAGGACGACGGCGAGCGTTTTGAGCGAGTTTTGCGAGCCGATAATCTGCGAAAGAATGTCGATAAAATCCTGCGTCGATCTGGCGCTTTTGCCATAGTTTAAGCAAATTTAGACTATAATTTTGCCCAAGCCTGGGTGAAGCGAGAGCGTTTTATATGAGGGTTCAACATATTTGTATAAGCGACGACGTGAGAGGTCCGTGTGACGCGGCTCGGCTCGAGCTTTTTTAAAGTTACGGGTTGCGACCTAGAGATTTTTCCTAGTTGCAAGATTGGCTTTGTTTGAGCCGATTCTTTTTACGCAACGCTCACTTGGGTTTTTTACGTTACGGAGGCTTCATTGAATATCCTAATAATCGGCGGCGGCGGTAGAGAATACGCGATCGGGCTAAGACTTCGCGAGGATAAAAACGTTTTAAATCTGTATTTTGCTCCGGGAAACGGCGCTACAAAGGCGCTTGGTAAAAATTTAGATTTAAAAGATTTTGATGAACTCGCGCTCTTTGCGAAAAACAACGACGTAGCTCTTACTATCGTGGGCGCCGAAGAGCCGCTTACAAAAGGGATCGTGGATATTTTCAAAGCGCAAGGTCTCGCGATATTCGGTCCCAGCGCCGCTGCGGCGAAGCTTGAGGGCTCTAAAGCCTATATGAAGGACTTTCTAGCGCGAAATCATATCAAAACCGCAAAATTTCTAAGCAGCGACGATCTATCCGAAGTTTTAAAATTTATCGATACTCTAAACGGCCGCATAGTGGTCAAAGCGGACGGCCTGTGCGCAGGCAAAGGCGTCATCATCGCAAATTCCAAAGATGAAGCTAAAAAAGCCGCCGCGGATATGCTAAGTGGCGAAAGCTTCGGCGAAGCGGGCAAGTGCGTCGTCGTGGAGGAGTTTTTAGAGGGCTTCGAGCTGAGTTTTTTTGCGATCTGCGACGGGGAGAATTTCGTAAGTCTGCCCGTAGCGCAGGATCACAAAAAATTGCTTGACGGCGATCTAGGCCCGAACACCGGCGGCATGGGAGCTTATGCGCCAAGCCCGCTAGCGGATGCCGCGCTGATAAAAAGAGTAGAAAGCGAGATCGTAGCACCCACGCTAAAAGGGATGAAGCAACAGGGCGCGCCATTTTGCGGCGTGCTGTTCGTGGGGCTTATGATTGTGAACGGTGAGCCTTACGTGCTGGAGTATAACGTCCGCTTCGGCGATCCGGAGTGCGAAGTTTTGATGCCGCTAATTGACGGAAGCTTGAGCGAAATTTTATACAACGCCGCCGTAGGCAAGCTAAGTAGCATAAGCTTAAAAGAGCGATT
>NZ_CALIJF010000183.1 GCF_938018035.1 uncultured Campylobacter sp.
TAAAATTTATCGGGCAGATCGCACCGATTTTCGTTAAATTTTAGCGTAAATTTATGCGCCGCGCCCAAACCCGCCTGAAATTTCAAACCGCCCGGCGAAAAGTACTAAGGCAAGCCTACCTCTACGTATTTTATATGCTCGAAATTCTTTAAATTTTCACCGAAGGATTGCAGTTAAATTTCAAAAGCCTCTTCATAAATTAAAATTTTTAGTTTGTCGTCCGCGCTTGTTCGCTCCGCATTTAAATCGCTGCTTGGATTTATTGTAAAGTCTCCAATCTAGCCGCTATTACCTTTTGCATCGCTTGATTTTTCCTGTTTTTGGCTAAAATTTGCAGCCTCCTTTTGCCGATGCGTTTGTCGGCGGCCTTTGGGATATTTGCGAGCCCCCATTCATCGGCACCAAAGTGCTTTGCAAACAGCTCCTCTTTTGGCGTGTCGATATATTCGCAGATAAGCTCGCCGATGTCATACGGATAAATTTTCGTTAGAGCGCCCTCTGCTAGGCTTTTTATGCCGCCGCTTTTTTGCACGAAATCCTTCGGGTAATCAAAAATAATCTCGCCCGCAAGCGTGATAAAATATCGCGGCAAATCCGTGCTGCCGCGCCTGCTTTGCATCCTATAAACCGTGCAGTGGAGCCTAAAATCAATGCTTTCATCTACAATTTCGTAAAGCCGTTTTGCAAGCTTGCTCCAACGTTTCATTTTGCCCCCTTATCTATTTGTCGCCTCTTGCGGTTTCGCGCGTAGCTTTTGCCGCTCTTTGCGACGATCGCACTTGAAAGCTGCGCGCCTTTTCTACTTTTTGCAAATCCGCTTTGTAAAATTTATCGCGCTAAACGGTCTCCCAAAATCTTGGCTCCGTCTTGATCGCTCCTCGGTTTTTCTCGCGTAAAATTTGCAAAAATTCTTTAAAGTTCGGCGTAAAAATCGAAGCGGCGGGCACAAATTTATATTCGCTCGCACCGTCTTGCTCGGGCTTGTTCGCGCTGCCGCGTTCAAGCTCGCTCGCGCCGCTCGCAAAGCGGATCCGCCAAATCCTAGCATGATTTATCCGAATTTTTGTGACTTCAAGCGCTAAAATTTGCTCAAATTTATACCTCGCCGCGAGCTTCTGTCCGTCAAAAACGTAGATGAAATCCTGATCGAACCAAAGGCTCTCGCACGAGATAAAAAATCGCTCCAGCCAGAACAAAAACGGTCGCACGGAAAGACTTTTTACCGCGTCTGCTTCGCTTATCCCATCTATCGCGGCAAGCCCGCGCGAGCTAAGCCTGCGAGGGTTGCGCCAAAAGAGCGTCCAAATAATCCCGCCCAGAAGCAAAACGCTAAAAATTACGATTAAAATTTGAATTAAAGCTTCAGCCATTTAAAATTCTAAGTCCTTTTACAAATGCAAATTTTGCCTCCGTATCGCCCCAAAACAGACTCCTGCCGAAATCCGCCTCCGAGCCGTTTGCAAGCTCTTAATAAAGCTTATAAAATCGCCCTTTGTACGTGCAATCGCTCAGGCAGACATTAAAAAACGCCTCCGCCGCGTCCCTGCCGCCGAAATAATAGATAAAGTAGATCGGGCGCAGATCGAAAGCACTTAGATTTTTGTTAAATTTAGCCCCACGCCGCGTCATAAACTCCACCGCCTTGCGCTTGTCCTCAAAAAGCTCAAAAATAGGCAGCGCGTAGTCCTTGATAGCTGCGCCAATCTCGCGAACGCTGGGCTCGAAGCTAGTGCCCGCGAGCTGCCAGTCGCGAAACTGTTTGCGCGGCGTGAGATAGCCCAGGTGCGATACGAAAACAAGATCGGTCGAGTAGGACAGCTCCTCTTGCATCAGCTTTTTTAGGCGCTTGCAGTAGATCGCGATCTGCGGTAGGATACTCACGCTGCCTGAGTAATTGCGCATGCTGGAGCCAAAATAAATTTCAAATAAAATCTCCTTGTCGCCTGTGAGCTTCGTTAGTTTTTGCCCCTTTTGCGTGGGCTTGAAGTACGCAAAATTTGCCGCGATCTCATTGCTGCCGTTTAAAAATATATCGCGTGGAGTCATGATTTTCCTTTAAATTTAGACGTTTTGCTCGCTAGCAATTCGGTTTGCTGCTTACATTGCCGCAACCGTGATCCGCAGCTTGGCGTCTTATCGGCGCGCCGTCTTGCTGCCGGAAAGTTATTCTATGCGCGCAATTTTACCCTAATTCGGCTAAATTTAACGGCGCTACGCGGCCGTAAAATTTATAATCTATCCTCGTATCTTTCGTAGTTTATGCCGTAAATTTTATCGATATTTTCAGTGTTTATGAGCTGCTCGCTGTGCCCGAAGACTAAAATTTCGCCGTCTTTTATAAACAGCGTCAAATTTGAAACGAATTTCGCGTGGCGCGGGTAGTGCGTCGTCTGCACGAAGGTATAGCCCTCATCCCCCAGCACTTTTATCATCTCGAGCAACTTGATCTGATTGCCAAAATCCAGCCCGTTTGTGGGCTCATCCATAAAGATCACTTTCGCGCCCTGAACCAGCGTGCGCGCGATATACGCTCGCTGCCGCTCGCCGCCGCTAACCCTCGTGTAGGGTGCATTTTTTAGATGCGCGATGCCCATCTTTTCCAGCGCCTGCTCGGCTAGCTTTTTATCCGCCGCGCTAAAGCTAGAAAATAGCGGCGTCCTGCACAGCGCGCCCATCAGTGCGACGTCAAAGACGCTGTAGTCATACGACGGCGCGTGCGTCTGCGGTACGTAGGCGACGAGAGAGGCTAGCTCACGCTTGCCGTAGTCGCGCACGCTTTTACCTGCGATCAGTACCTCGCCTTCAAATTTTAAAAACCCGAGCATTATACGAAGCAGGGTGCTTTTGCCGCTACCGTTGGCGCCTAGGATGCTTAGCGTATCGCCCGTCGCGACGTCAAAGCTGATACCCTTTAGCACGGGCTTATCGCGGTAAGCAAAGCGTAAATTTCGCACCTCTATCAAATTTTCTCGCATCAAAAGTTCCTCTTGGCACGGCGTAGCACGATGATAAACATCGGGATGCCAAACAGCGAGGTGACGATGCCGATAGGAATTTCGAAAGTAAAAATGAGCCGCGAGAAGCTGTCGCAAAAGAGCAGAAATATTGCGCCGATCATCGCCGAGCTAGCGAGCACCGCGCGGTTGTCGGCGCCGAATATAAAGCGCGCGATGTGCGGCACGATAAGACCGATCCAGCCGATGATGCCCGCGATCGTCACGCTAAGCGCGCTAACGAAGGTCGCGACTAGGATGATGAAAATTTTAACCCGCGCCGTATTTACGCCCAGGCTCTTTGCCTCCTCTTCGCCAAGGCTTAGCGCGTTTAGGTATTTGCCGCTAAGCGCCAGCAGCAAAATGCCCGCGCACATCGGCAGGACCGAAATTTGAATAAAGCTTTTGGACGCAAAGCCGAGGCTGCCCATCAAAAAATATGTGATCGCAGGAAGCGCGTCGCTCGGGTCTGCGGCGTACTTTAGCACCGAGAGCAGCGAGGTAAAGAGCGAGCCGCTGATGACGCCGCCAAGAACCAGCACGATGACGCTACCGCTGCGCGAATACAGCGCCGAGACGCCCAGCGCCACGGCCACGGCGAGAAAGCCGAAGCTAAAAGTGCTAAGCTGGATGAGATATTCGTTGAGTTTAAAAAACATCCCCACCGCCGCGCCAAATCCCGCGCCGCTTAGAACGCCCAGTATCGAGGGGCTAACGAGCGGGTTAACAAACATCGCCTGATACGCAGCGCCGCTGATAGCAAGGCTAGCGCCGATGAGCACGCAGGCAAGTATGCGCGGCAGGCGAATTTCAAGCAAGAGCATGTGCATGACCTCAAAATCTTTTAAACTTTCGCCTCGCAGCAGCGCCGTAACGTAGCGCGCGTAGTCCTCTGCGCCAAAGCCGTATTTGCCCAGCAGTAGCGAACCCGCGACGCAAAGCGCTAGCAGCAGGGCTAAAAACGCAAACGCCTTTTTGCTCATCTTTCTTTACTCACTCGGCGCCCCGTCCTAAAATTTTATAAATTTGCTCGTCTGTGAGCTCAAGATCTAAAAATAGCTTATAAAACTCGCGCATCTCGCGGACCATGTCAAATTTAAACGCTTCGGGGTAGATTAAATTTACCAGCCATTTTAGCCCCAAAAACCTCATAAACGAAGGCGGGCGGTCAAACCACGAAAATGGCTCGCGCGGGATATAATAAGCCTTTTTGTTTTTCACCGCGCCCAGCAGCTGCCACTTCGGATCGCCGTAAATTTTATCAAACAGCTCTTTTTCGTAGATGAGGATGACGTCCGGGTCGTATTTTACGAGCTGCTCGAAGCTGATCTTTACGCGCCCGAAGGATTTGGCGTTTGGATCCTCGGAGCATTTATGCACGTTCTGCGCACCGGCTCGCTCGATGAGCGTCGCGTGCCACGAGCCCTCGCACTCGGTGGCTAGCCCGTCGCCGCCCTGCGCGTAGTAAATTTTCACCTTTTGCAGGTTGTTTTTCCTAATGTATTCCTCGATCTGCGCGGTCAAATTTAGCGACTCTTTCGCGTAGCCTATGAGTTGCGCCGCGCGCTCCTGCTTGCCCGTCACTTCGCCTAAAATTTCAAACCCGTCTAGATAATCCTCGAGCTGCACCGCGCTTAGATAGAGAATCGGTTTTTTGATTGAGCCGAAGACCTCGCTCATCTTTTTGGTGTTGCGTGAGCTTGCGTTTACGAGGATGAGCTCGGGATTTAGGCGCAGCAGCATCTCGACGTTTGGAATTTTACCCTGGCCGAAAAAGCCGCCCACGACGGGCTGCTCTTGCACCTCTTTTTTGACGTAGGGCCGCTCGTAGTCGTTCCATTCGAAATTTGTGCCGCTGATTTTAGCGGGATCAAGCGCGTAGAGCATATATAAAAGCGGCGGCGAGCTAGCGTAAATTTTAGACGGAGTGCCTTGCAGCTGAGCTATGTTTTCGCTGTTTTGAGCGATGTAGTCCTTGATCTGCGCCTCGCTTAGAGCAAAAAGCATGCTCGCAGCGCAGAGAAATAGAAATATTTTTTTTCACCGTTTTCCCTTTTAAAATTTTTAATTTCGCAAGTATAGCAAAAGAAATTTTAAAATAGATTTATCTTCACTAGACGCCTATTTAGCCGCTAAATTTTAAAATTTAGCGGCGGTGATTTTAGATTGCTCGGCGCAAAATTTAGGGTTTAAATTTAAAACAGGCGGGCGGTATGAGATGAGGCTCAAAACCGCTCGCCCTCGGAGTTCAATGAAAAGGCAAAATGCCGCCGCCGTTTAAACCTGAATTAAAATTTATATCTGATGTTTGAGAAAAATACGCGACCCTCCTCAGGATAGCCCTCGTCGTATTCGTAGTTTTTATCAAACAAATTCGATACGCCCGCCTCCACGCTTAAGTTTTCGATCGGCTCGTACGTGAGCTTTAAATTTGTAACGCCAAAGCCCGCCGTCTTGTGATCTATATGACTACTTCTACCGGTGGGCACTCTGTTCCACAAGCTCGAGCTAAGCTCTTGAGAGACGTAAACGCCGAATTTAGGCAGAATTTTATAATCTGCGTATAAAAATCCTTTGTGCTTCGGCAGATCGTAGACGATCGTGCTGTCGCCGCTTTCTTTGTATTTGGCGTTCATATACGTATAATTTGCGCCAAGCTCCAAATCTTGCGTCGCAAAATATGCTGCGGCGAACTCAAAGCCCTTGTAATGAGCCTTATCGACGTTTACGTTCATATCTCTGGTTTGCGCAAATCTAGTAACGCTGGTCGTGCCGATAGCATCTTTAACTCTGGAGTAAAATACCGAGCTCTCCAGCCTTAAAAATTCTCCAAAATTCCTTTGGTAGCCGATCTCGTAGTGGTTTGCTACTTCGGGCTTTAGGTGCGGATTTGCGAAATTTCGCCCAAATCTCTCGCTATATCTATCTTTCATACTGGCAAAATAGGTCTTTTTGGCGTAGCTTAAGCTTAGCTCGTCCTCGCCGTCAAAGCTATGTTTGATAGCGGTTTGGTAATTAAAGGCATGTTTCTTGCCTACGTCAAACGAGGTTAGCTTCCAGTTAGCGGGGTTACCGGCTCCACCTCCGCCGCCTTTATATTGGATGTAGTCTTCGGCTTTGATAGCATCTCTCGTGTCATAACTAGCGCCTAAAATCAGTTTGGTAAAATCGGTAAATTTGTGAGTGTCTTCAAGCGCGAAACCGTAGGTTCTATCTATAAAGGTAACGGTAGGTTCGGTGCCGAATCTTCCGGTATAGTGGATTCTATGCCCGGAGTGCTTATCGTGTTTGTAGTTTGTGGCAAATTTAAGCGTGTTGCTATCGCTTAGGTCTCCGCCCATTTCTAAACCGAATCCGTATGCGTTATCCTTATACTTGCTATCCTCTTTTTTATCGATATCAAACATTCCGTTTTTAAACTCATCCGCAAAAGCCTTGGTATTTATGTAAAAGCTATTTGCAAATTCCGTATGCGATAGGAAATAGACGCTTTGTCTGTCCCATTGATACCACTCCCATTTGCGGTCTTTTTGGCTAAAAGTCGTATATCTTCCCGCATACATCGGCTGCTCTTTGCTTGCCTTTTGATTTACGTAGGCGATCGCGTATTCGTCGGTCTCGTTTGGTGTAAGGCCGAGTTTGATATTAAATTTCTTATCTCGCTGCATGGAGTTATCGCGTCTGTCGCCGTCCTCGTTGTCGTTTGCGTCGCCTTTAAATTTACGCGACATCTGCTGCCCCATATCCTCCATAAAGCTGCCGCCCGCTTGTACGTAGAACAGCTCCTGCTTGCTACCGACGTTCAAATCAACATTGTTGCCGTAGGTTTTGCCGCTTCTGCCCGTCTCAAAGCCGTAGCCCAAATTCCCTTCAAGCTCCTTGCTAGGCTTTTTGGTGATTAAATTTATCGCGCCGCCCATAGTGTTTGGACCGTAGAGCACCGAGCTTGAGCCCTTTGAGATGTCGATCCTGCTTAGATAGAACGTGCTAAACCTGCCGTAGTCCGCGTTGCCGTCGTAAGGCACGTAAACCGGAATTCCGTCGATAAAAAGCGGTACTCTGCGCGAATCAAAACCGCGAACGTAGAAATTTTGCTCGGCGCGCGGGCCTTTTTTATCCACATAAATGCCGGGCGTGCTGTAAGCGACCTGCGAGAGACGCTTTATCTCGTCTTTTTGCATCTGTTGCTCGTCGATGGTCACGACGTTCGTGTCGCTTTTTTGCACGCCGCCGACGTTTTTTACGACCTCGATTTGTCCGAGCGTAAACACCTCGCCGTGAAGCGCTATCGCGGCACAGCAGGCGATTAAGCCAATCTCTTTCATCCTAACTCCTTATAATAAAATTTTTATTATATATTGTTTAAAATACCATTTTATGGAATAAATTTTATCAAAATATTTGAATATAATTTTATTTTATAAATATTTAAAATCGACTTAAATGTTAAGGCTTTTAAAATGAAATTTAAATTTATACTTTGCATCGACGACACGGATGAACTAGGCGGCGAAATTTCTACGGGCCTGCTCGCCGAGGAGATCGCCGCGTTTGCGGAATCGTTCGCGCCAGTTTCATTCGTCACGCGCCATCAGCTCTTGCTCGATCCTCGCATCAACTACACCTCGCACAACAGCTCTATGTGCCTTGAAGCCTGGCTTACCGAGTCGCAAAAGCAACGCGTGCTGGATTTTGCGCTCCAGCTGCTAGAGCGTAAAAGCGCGCCTGGCGCGGAGCCAGGTATCGCGGCGGCCTTTGAAAAAGATATCCTAAACGTACAAGAGCTAATAAGCTTCGGCAAGAGCGCGAAAGAGATATTTTTAAGCACAGAGCGGGCGTTTGATACGGCGCACGAACAAAACGTATTTTTAAAAGAGCTAAAAAGCGACGCTCGCGGCGTCATCGGCGCGCTAGCTGGCATAGGGCTTAGGTTTAGCGGAAACGACGGCAAGATCAGGGGCAAATTTGAGCTAAAAGAGTCAAATTTGAGCGTAGCCGAGCTTTTGGGATTAAATTTTATCGAGGCGGTCGCGGATGAAAATTTTAAACCTCTCCCATCAAACGAGCGCGTAAATTTAATCGGCGCGCTAAAGCCGGTATTTTTGGATTTTAAGGCGACCTTGCTCGTCAAAAAAGAAGCGGACGGCGGCTTTAGAAACTTAGGTGTAAAAGAGCTTCGGGGGTTTTGATGCGCTCAAATTTTAACGAAAAAGGCGAGTTTAAATTTGGCAAATTTGATTACGAAAAAGCGCGCGAAACCGCCGAAAACTGCGCCAAATTTAAGCTAGATAACGATGTGCGGCGGCGAGATCAGCTGCTACGACTGCGCTTTTAGGCGCTGGAGCGCGGAGAGCTTTACCTGCGCTATACTTGCCTGTGCCATAGAAAAATAGGCGAAATTTCAAAATTTAAAGCGGGTCGTAGCGGGTAAATTTAAAACTATTGGGTATTTTTGAATTCGCGGCTTAAAAAAGCACGAGTCTGCAAGTAGATATTAAAATACAAGACCGATGGTGCGGATGCGACCGCCCAAAATATGACGCTTCTATATTCGGTATTTAAACAGGCGAGTAAATTTACGAGGATTAAAATTTTAAAGAGCAGCAGCGCCGCGTGCCTTAAACGCGGGTATGGGCGTAGATCGGACATATCAGAATGCTTGTTTGTAAAAGTATAAAGAATCACGCCTCGCCTTTTATCGGCGCGCCGTCAAATACCGTTTCTGAAAACATTGCATCGCTCGCCTAGCCGCGTTGTCTGCGCTGCCGTTTTGAAATTTCGCAGTGTCGAAGCGGCGTAAATTTTACACTGCTTCACGAGCTTCACTTCATCTGTCTTCGGCGCACAGCTATTCTACGTTTGCCGTTGTTTTAAATTTACAGCAGCGAAGTGTGTTAAATTTTACGACCTCGGCGCTATGTTAAATTCTATCGGTCAGGCTTTGCACTACGTCGTTTAAAATTCTACTCCGATATATCGCTTAAAATTTAGCGCCGCCATATCGCTTTAAAATTTTATACCGCCAAGGCGTTTTAAATTTTATACCGCCGAAACGCATCAAAATTTTACTATCTAGACGCTGCGCCAAATTCCATCGCCCAAAATTTACCCGCCAAAGTCGTGCCGCTTTAAAATTTTTCGTCGCGACACCGCATCTGTTACAAAAATTTCCGCCGCCGCGCCCTCCTCGTCGCCCACTAGCGCATCGCTATTTTAAATCTCTTACGCCGCACCGTCCATTAGCGAGCTATTGCATAAAAAATTCTACGCCGTCGCTTAAAATTTCCGCGTGCCCTCTATCGGCGCGTCGCTTTGAAATTTTCCGTCGCCGTGCCTTATTAAAATTTTGCCAAGACGCGCAAATTTAATATCGCGCCGCGCCCTTGCGCATCAGAATTTTATATCGCGACGTGTGACCGAGCTTGCCGATGAGGCTTGCGCGCGACCGAGTATCGTCATGTACTGAGAGTATTGATAGAATTGCGAGGGCTGCCGCGCGATCATCGCACAGGGCGCCGAACTTGTATAGAAGCTAGCGCAGAGTCGTGTGCGACCGATTATTGCGCCGAGTTTAAATTTAACGCCGTCCGCCCCTAGGCCCGCCCCTCGGGGCCTAGGCGTATAAAATTCTACCCAGGCGGATCATGTTCGAGCCGCATTTGATCGCGAGCTCAAAATCATCGCTCATCCCCATCGAGCAGATCCGCGCGCCGTGCGGCACGAGCGCGTCGAAAATCTCGCGGCTTGCCTCGAAGCTTCGCGCGATCTGCGCGGGCTCGCTCACGTGCGCGCCGATGCTCATCACGCCGATTAAATTTAGATTTTTGCACTCCTGCTTGATGCGCAAAAACTCCTCCACCGCGCGGTTTTTATCGAGTCCCGTTTTGGAGCTCTCGCCCGCAGCGTTGATCTCCAGCAGCGTATCTAGCGGATAAGTTAGCCGCTTATTCATCGCCGCGGCGAGCTCATAGGAGTTGCAGCTCTGCCACAGCGTCGGGCGCAGAGCGATGAGCTGATTGATTTTGTTGCTTTGCAGAGTGCCGATGAAGTGCCACTTTAGCGGCAGTCCGCGCAACGCCTCGCTTTTGCGCTTCAACTCCTGCACTCTGTTTTCGCCAAACGCGATCTGTCCTTGCGAATACAGCTCGCGCACCTCATCCGTGTCTACGTTTTTGCTCACCGCGACTAGCTGCACTTCGCCTGCGCCTGCTTTCGCGGTCTCAATGCGCTTTAAAATTTCATCCAGTCTCATTTGTAAAATCCCAAAATTCTAGCGAAATCATTCAGCACCGTAAATATCATCAAAAGCGCTAAAATCCCCATGCCTACGTAGCTGGCGCCCACGAATACCCGCTTTGGCACGGGGCGGCGGAAGATGAGCTCAAAGAGATTAAACGCGATGTGTCCGCCGTCGAGCGCGGGGATCGGAAAGAGGTTGATGAGCCCTAAATTTACCGATATTAGCGCCACGAGCGCGAGCAGGACCGCCGCGCCGTAATCGACCGCCTTTGAAGTGATGTCCGTAATGGCGACGATACCGCCCATCTCCTTGGGCGAAACGACGCCGCTAGCGAGCTTTTCTAGGCCTACCAGGATGAGCTTTGATGCCTCCACCGTCTGATCCCACGCGAAGCTAAGCGAGCTCGCGCCCTTGTGATATAGCGTCACGGTCGCGTTGTAATCGGGCGAAATGCCGATGAGCGGCACTCTGATGCTCTCGCGCCAGATGGTTTTTTTCTCGCCGAGCTTCGGCGTGAGCTGTAGGCTCAGCCGCTCGCCGCTGCGCATGATTTCTAAGCTTAGAGGTGCGGCGGTTACCTGCTTTGAGATGTCGTCCCACTCGCGGATCTGCTTGCCGTCGATCGCTAAAATTTCATCGTTGATCATCAGCCCTGCGCTTGCAGCGGCAGAGCCCAGCGAGATTTTGCCGACCTTCGGCGCTAGCTTTTCGACGCCGATGTAGCCCAGCGCGATGTAGATCAAAAACGCAAGCAGCAGGTTAAAAAACGGCCCCGCAAAAAGTATGATTATGCGCGCTATCGGGCCTTTGGAGTTGTAGCTGTCGGGATCCGCGCTTGCCGCGGCAGGATCCAAATCCTCCTGCCCCTTGAGGCTCACGTAGCCTCCCAGAGGGATCGCGCTGATGGCGTACTGCGTCGCGCCGATACGCTTGGTAAAGACCTTCTCGCCGAAGCCCACGCTAAAGACGTTCACCCCCACGCCCAGCGCCCGCGCCGCCAAAAAATGCCCCAGCTCGTGGAAAAAGATGAGGAAGCTGATCGCCAGCACCGTGACCATAAAATTTATCGAGTAAAAATAAAATCCGACCGCCAGGATCGCCAGCGTTAAAATTATGCTTTTCAAATTTCAGACCTTTGTAAAAAATGGGCTAAGCTTACTATGATTTTGTAAATTTTAAGCTTAGATCGCCGTTTAAAGCCTTAGCTCGCTTTTTTAAATTTGATTAGCTTTTAAACTTAGCCCGCCGCCGCTTCAGGCTATAAATTTAGCTAAATTAAAGGCGCGCGGCGGATGGACAGCGCGCGGAATTTAAAATTTAAAAGCGAAATTTTACCGCGAGATTTTGCGGAGCGGATTATAAAATTTCGCCGCGCGGAGCTTGTGCTTTGAACTGCCACTATTTTTTGAAAAGCTGTTATATTTTGAAATTCCGTTTTACTTTGAAATTCCTCCATGTTTTGAAACACTGCCGCGCCGCCGTAAAATTTTATACGGCGGTTAGACGGAATTCTGCGCCGCGAGATTTTGCACGGCGGAATTTTATCTTTTAAATTTTATAGGTTTGGCGCACTGCTGTGCGCGTACAGATTAAACATCTATAAAATTTTATCTCACAATTTATAGCGCGAAATTTTAAAATTTTACGCTTGCCGGTATGTGTGAAATTTCACGCTGAAATTTTATTACCAAAACCCGCTTTAAGCGTGCGTTTTGGCGCTCTACGATGTCGATTTTATTTTCAAACACGAAAGCCATATCTAGTCTAAATTCTAAAATTTAACTCTTTTTCGTAGCCTTAGCATATGCCGCGACGTATTCAAAGCCCGAATATAGCGTCAGCGCAACCGCGATCCAGAGTAGGGCGTTTGCATAGGGCCACTGCATCGTTAGCCAGCCGATAGCGATCATCTGAAAGACCGTCTTTACCTTGCCCGCCATCGACGCGGCGACCTCTACGCCGTCGCCCGCCATCGCCACGCGAAGGCCAGTGATGAAAAACTCGCGGATTAGGATCAGATAGATCGCCCACGGACTGGCGCGCCCGATAAACATAAGCCCCAAAAAGCCCGCAAGAGTTAGCATCTTATCGGCGAGTGGATCGATGATGGCGCCTAGTTTGGTCTTCTGGTTCCAGGAGCGCGCGATGTATCCGTCGAAAAAGTCCGTGACGGAGGCGATGACGAAGACTAGCGCGGCGAAATAATCGATCCAGCTTACGTGCACCGAGCCCACCATGCCGCCGTTCGCATGACCGGCTAGTAAGATCAGCCAGAAAAACAGCGGCGCCAGCGCAACGCGAAAGCTCGCTAAAATATTGGGTAAATTTAGCATTATTTAAAGGTCGTTCCGCCGTCGACGATGAAGGTGTGCCCGGTCACCCAGCTAGCCTTGCTCGAGCATAGAAACAAACATGCTCCCGCCAGATCCTCCGGCTGCCCCATACGTCCTAGCGGGCTAAGCTCGGCGGTTTTATCGCGTACCTCTTCGTAGTTCGTAAAGGCCCGCAGCGCGTCCGTTTCGATCGGTCCGCCGCTTACTACGTTTACGCGGATATTTTTCTCGCCGAGCTCGGTCGCGGCGTAGCGCGCCATCGCTTCAACTGCGGCTTTCGCCGTGCCGTGACCCGCGTAGTTTTCGATATAGACTAAATTTCCCGTGGAGCTAAGCGATATGATCGAGCCGCCGCCTACCGCTTCCATGCGTTTTGCGGCTTCTTGCGCGCCCACGACGAAGGCATTTACGGTCGCGGTGAAGATATTATTGATGCCGCGCGGCTTTAGCCTCATAAATTTAGTGTATCCGCCCGCGACTGCGCGACCGGAGATGATGGCGTTTGAGATAAAAAAATCCACTCGCGCAAAATCCTCGTCGATCTTGGCAAAGAGCTCCTTATATGTCTCGGGCTCTAGGATATTTAGCGCATAAGCGCGCGCCTTGATGCCGTAAGCCTTCTCAAGCTCTATTGCTTGCGAAGTCGCCAGCTCCTCGTTGGAATTATATGTAAAAGCGATATTTGCGCCCGCAGCTGCGAATTCCAAAACTATCGCCCTGCCTATGCCTCTCGTGCCGCCGCTGATAACTAGCGTTTTTCCTTTAAATTCGTTCGTCAATTAAAATCCTTTGATAGTGTATTGTTTCATTACGTTTTCTATTTTTTTGAGGTTTTCCGCGCTCGGCTCGCAAAGCGGCAAGCGGTACTCCAAGCTCGGCGTCAGGCCCGCGATATACATCGCCGCTTTGATCGGGATCGGATTGCTCTCGCAGAATAAAATTTTATTGATCGCGTAGAGATCGTCGTTGATCTGCTTGGCCTTTAAAAACTCATTTTGCAGCGCAAATTTCGTTAGTCTCGCCGTGTAATCGGGCAGTAAATTTGCAGTGACCGAGATCACGCCCTTGCCGCCGTTGCTTAGGATCGGATAGTTGATCGCATCCTCGCCGCTAAGCACGCTAAGGCGTGGCTCGTGCGCGAGCAGATCGACGCATTTATCGATGCTGCCGCTTGCTTCTTTTACGCCGTAGATGTTCTCGCAGTCGTTAAAAAGCTTGATGATCGTATCTGCGGCTATGTCGCAGCCCGTGCGACCCGGGACGTTATATAGCAGCACGGGCAGATCTACCGAGCTCGCGATCGCCTTGTAGTGCAGATACAGCCCCTTTTGGGTGGGTTTGTTGTAGTAGGGCGCTACGGATAAAATTCCGTCCGCGCCGTGAGCCTGCGCAAACTGCGCGAGCCCGATCGCTTCGTGAGTTGCGTTGCTGCCCGCGCCCGCTAGCACCTTAACGTCCGTGCCCTTGCACGCATCTACGGCGATCTCGATACAGACGCGGTGCTCGTCGTGCGTCAGCGTCGCGCTCTCGCCCGTGGTGCCGACGGGTACGACCGCGCTTATGCCGTTTGCGATCTGTCTTTTGATGAGCTTTGCGTAGGTCTGCTCGTCTAATTTGCCCTCTTTAAAAGGCGTGATCAGCGCCGTCATAGAGCCGATTATGACATTTTTATTCATCGTTTTCCTTTCGTAAGATAATGCTCGTGGAATTTTTAAGGCTTAGATAGGTCTTCATCGCTTTTTTAACCGCGTTTTTATCTAGACTTTTGATCTCGCGCTCCAGCCTAAATAGCGCGTCCAGATCGCCGCGGACGATGTAGCTGCCGTACATCTGCGCTACCTTGCTGGCACTGTCGAGGGAGTAGATCAGATCGCTGCTTAGGGTGTTTTTAATCTTTAACATATCGTCATCGCTTATTTTAGCTTTTTTGGCTTTTTCGATCAGCGCTAAAATTTCATCTCTCAGCGTCTCGCCGCTTACGCCTTGGTTGCAAACGGCAAAGACTATAAATAAATTCTCGTCCTTGGCGCTCATATCGTAGATGTTTATCTGATTGGCAAGCTTTTTCTCATCGACCAGCACGCGCTGCAAAAGCGAGCTCTTGCCGCCGCTAAGATATATATCCATCGCTTTGATTGCCGCGGCGCCTTCGTGGTTAAACGGCGGAATTTTAAAGGCGACCGCAACGATCTGCGCCTCGCTGTTTTTGTAAATAACGCTAAGCTTCTCGCCGTCTTGCGCGGGCTCGGTGCAGTGAAGGCACGGAATTTCACTTTTGTTTTTTACGGGCGCGAAGTGTTTTTTTGCCACATCAAACGCCGCCTTTTCGCCGATGTCGCCGGTGATCAGCAGCACAGCGTTTTGCGGCTGATAAAATTTAGCGTGAAATTCCTTAATATCTTTGATGCTCCAGTTTTCGATATCCTTGCGAAAGCCGATCGGCGTCCAGTGATACGGATGGTACAAAAACGCGGCGTTATATAGCCTGAAAAATAGGTATCCGAACGGATCGTTATCGGTGCGCCACAGCCGCTCCTCGAGCACGACCTTGCGCTCGGGCTGAAATTCTTTGTCTTTGAGGCTTAAGTTTTGCATTATGTCGGCGTAAAGATCCAAGCAGACCTCTAAATTTGAGCTCGCGCACTTGATGAAGTAGTGCGTGTAATCAAAGCCCGTGCTTGCGTTATTCACGCCGCCAAATCCCTTTACGATCGCGTCGAACTCGCCTGCCTTGCGATTTTTCGTGGATTTAAAATTTAGATGCTCCAGCATGTGCGCGATGCCGCTTTTGCCCATCACCTCGTCGCGCGAGCCGACGTTGTAAAACACGTCCACGCTGATGACGCCGCTGCCTTTATTCATCGGGATGTGATAAATTTGAAGCCCGTTTTGCAGCGTGATTTTCTTAAATTTCGGAAACATTAATCTTTTTTCGCCTTTCGTTTTTTGCTTGAGTTTTGCTCTGCGTCTTGGGCGCCGCTCGCTTCTTTGGCCTCTTTAAGCTCTTTGGTCTCTTTAGCCTCGGCATTTTTAGTTTTGGCACTGCTTTGCTTTACGTTTTTGACCTTAGAACTTTTGCTTTCTGCACTATTTTTCGGCGCGGCTTTAGTTTGAGAATTTTTACTTTCTATGTCGTTTTTTGACGCGGCTTTAGTTGCGGTTTTATTTTTCGACGTGGTTTTAGTTTTGACAGTTTTGCTCGCCGTGCCGCTTTGTTTTGCGTTTTTGACCTCTAAATTCTCGCTCTTTGCGCCGCTTTGCGAGATATTTTTTGCTTCGGCGTTCTTCTGCTGCGAGGCGTTGTTATCCTGCGCGACGTCCTTCCGTAAGGCGTCATCATCCTTCGCAGTATCTTTTTGCGTAGCGTCCTTCTGTGAGATATTATCCTGCACGGCGTCCTTATGCAAGGCGCCATTCTGTGCGTCATCTTTCTGCGAGGCGTCCTTTGAAATTTTACCGCGCTTAGAGCTTGCGTCGCCTTTTGAAATTTGACTTTGCTTTTGCTCTGTGCCGTCTTTAGACGCGCCTTTTGAAATTTTATCCTGCTTTCGATCCGCGCCGCTTTGCTTTGTGCTTTTAGCCTCTAAATTTTTGCTTTTTGCGCTGCTTCGTTTTGTGTTTTTAACCTCGGAATTTTCACTTTCCGCGCTACTCCGTTTTTTACTTTTAATCTCTGAATTTTCGCTCTCCGCACCGCTTTGCTCGATTGATCTTTGATCTGCCGCAGTATCTGCGCTTACCAAGGCGTTTAAATTTGCCGAAGCGCTAGAATTTTCGTCCGCTTCGGAGCTTGAGTTTGTTTGAGCGCTAGGAATTTCATCTGTTTGAACGCTCGAAATTTCATCTGTTTGAACGGCGGGAATTTTATTAACTTGGGCGCTCGATATTTCGCTTTTGCCGTCGTTTGGAATTTCATCCGCATCCTTGCTTTCGGGCGCGTTTGAAATTTCATCCGTTTCCTCGCCTTTGGCCGTGCTTGAAATTTCATCCGTTTTAGCATCCGGCTTTTTATTTTCGTAAGCGCGCAAATCCGCGCCGTCGCCGCGACTTTCGACCCGATTGCCTCTGACGCCGTATCCTTCGCCCGCGCGAGTTTTTAAATTTACCCCGACCGCCTCGCTGATGCTATTAAAGCCGTCTGCGCGCAAAAGCTCCGCCAACCCCTCGTTGATCGATTTTGCGACGAACGGACCCTTGAAGATAAAGGCGGTAAAAATTTGAACCAGGCTCGCGCCCGATTTGATGCGCTCGTAGGCCTCCTGCGCGCTGTCTATGCCGCCGCAGCTGATTAGGACCGTGCGGCCGAAGAGCTCGCGAGCGACCTGCGCGAAAAGCTCGCGCGATTTTTCGGTGATCAGCCTGCCGCTCAAGCCGCCGAAGTCCCTAGCGTTGGGGCTTAGAGAATAATCGACGCTGGTGTTGTTTATGATGATGCCGCTTGCGCCGCTTTGCACCGCGCACTCGCACAGCGCGATCGCCTGATCCGCGCTCATATCGGGCGCCAGCTTTAAGACGAGCGGTCTGTTCGTGATTTTTTTCATCGCTCCGATCAGCTCGCTTATGAAGCTATTTTCTTGCAAAGCGCGCAGATTAGGGGTATTCGGCGAGCTTACGTTGATGATGAAAAAATCGCACAGCCCGTTAAATTTACGGCCCAAGGCTTCGTAATCGCTTAGCGCATCCTCGTTCGAAGTGGCCTTATTTTTGCCGATATTTGCGGCGATCGGGATTACAAAAGGATAAATTTTTCGCACGCGACGCTCGATAACATCGGCGCCCTCGTTGTTAAAACCCATCGCGTTTTGAATGCTCTGCTCACTAACGAGGCGAAAAAGTCGCGGCTTAGGATTGCCGCTTTGAGGACGCGGCGTAAAGGTGCCAAAATCGATGTGTCCGAAGCCAAGAGCGGCCAGCGGCGCGATCATCGTGGCGTTTTTGTCGAAGCCGCCCGCGATACCTACGGGGTTATCGAAGCTTAAATTCCATATATTTTGAGTTAAAATTTCATCTTTATAAACGCCGAATTTTGCTAAAGCCTCAAGCCCGCCCGGAGTCGCATAGAGCGCGCGAAGTCCGAATTCTGCGATCTTGTGAGCGGTTTCGGGATCGAATAGAAAAAAGATTTTTTTCAAGGTATCGTAATTCATAATTTTTCCTCAAATTTTGCGTAATGGTAGCTAAAATTTAATTAAATATAGATAAGGATTTCGCGCTGAATTGCAATTTGCGGCGGTTAAATTTAATTTTAGAATTACGCGCTTAAATGCTGCGTAGAATTTCTACGGCTCGTCGCGACGATCTAAATTTACGCAGAAGCTCAAAGATGCGCGGCGCAAATTTTATAAATTTAGCTTGCCTGGGTACGTGCAGAAACGCGCAGTGTCTGTGGCACAGCTCGCGGTGGCGGGCATCGTGTGAGATTTTTATCCAAAACATGGCGAGGTGGTGAGGTTTTACATTGAGTGGCGGGTGTTGTCGCGATTTTATCCTACGCCGATCTGCGCTCAATCCCGCTGAAGCTAAATTTTAAAATTTAAAGCGTCCACTCGCGCTGTTTGAGTTTAGCGCGCGTCTTTGTCAGCGAAGGCAACGATCATCGTGCCCAGAGGAATGATCGTAACGCCCAAAATAATCGCTAGCGGGTTTAGCAAGGACAGCTTGGCAAGCAGGTAGATCGCCGCCACGAGCGCCGCGTAGGAGAGAATTTTAAACGGAGAGAAAAACGCCCCCGCAAAATTACTCTGAACCTCGCTCCGCTCGCACTCATCATCCCAATCATTGACGCTACCGTCCGCGCCTTCGAAGTCATCCTTTGATCCATCGCGCGCGGTGCCAATCCCGCCCCCAAAATCGCTCGTACCGTCGCTCGGCTCGCTGCTATCTACATCGCCGCCACGATTACCGCTATCTGTGCCGTCGCCCGGGTCGCCGCGATCTGCGCCGTCGTCCTGGTCGCCGCTAGCTCCGCTTTTCAAGTCGTCGTAATGCTCGCCTATGTCGCCTTGCGAACTATCGCTAACTTCGTCGTTTATGCCGCCGTGTGAGTTGCCGCAAGTCGCGCAATCTTTCATATTAAATTTATCGGCGACATGTCCCAAAGCGGTCGCGTTGCAAGCGGAGATTTCGTTGCGGTTGTCTTCGGTAGAATTTAAGTCGCGCTTGGTAGCAGCGGCTCTGCTGCGCTCGGCGCCTAAATTCGAGCCGCGAGTAAAATTTATATCGGCGGAGCTTGCGGTACGCTCGGCGGCGGTCTCATCGTACGTGACGCAACTATCGCCGTTTTCGACGCGGACATCGCCACTAGTGAAATTTACGGCGTCTTTGGAATTTTGAGCATTTAAAATTTCAGCGCCTAAATTTAGATCGCTAAAGCTTTCTCTATTTAAAATTTCGCCTCCGCAAATTTTGTCGTATGAAATTTTATCGTCG
>NZ_CALIJF010000184.1 GCF_938018035.1 uncultured Campylobacter sp.
TTAAATTGCAAATTAAAATTTACATTATCTCGTTAGAATGGTTAGATTGCGAAGCAAGATTCGGCTCTGCTAGGTTAAATTTCAGCTCAGACTAAAATCTATGTAGCGCATAAATTTACGACTAATTTTGCCTAGTGAGCTCGAATTTGCGCTGTTGTGCTAAAATTCGAGTCTAGAGCCAAAATTTTACGACGCGAAACTCGTTGATTTTAACTTGTGTTTTACACTAAAGAGCGAAGCTAGCGCAAGGCGCGTTTGCGTTACCATAAAATTAAAAGAGCCTTTATGGCGGCGCAGATCTGCAATTTGCAGTAAAAATTAAAAGCTATGATTTTGGCTCATAAGGCGCAGCTTTTAGATGGTTTCTATCACGCCTTAAAGTGAGATTTACTTAGTAATTTCGCGCGATAGATTTTAACGGGCGGAATTTTATTATCGCTGCAAAATTTTTGGCTTTTAAAATTTTGCTTTGTAGAATTTAAGTCCACATAGTTGTGATGAAGTGCGGCTCATCTTATTTCATAAGATTTTAGCGGCGTCGCGCGCCTAATTTATATAGCATGATCCAAGGCGCTTATTTTGAAATCATGCGGGTAGAACCTATGAGACTGCGTTTGCGAGGTTTTGTAAGAATTTGATGGCAAACCGCTCAGCGCGTTTAAAAATTTTATTCGTGCGTCGAGCCCTCGTTTGCGTTTCAAATTTTGCCATTGTGGCGGAATTTTGCTCACGTGGTAAGGGTTTGCATGCAAGCTGTCCGTGAATCTAAGAAGGATTTGGACGCTAGATTTATTAGAGCGTTTAGCGGCGCAATGCCGTGCCTGCGCATAAAATCTCGCGTTGCAAGCGTTTAAAAGCCGCAAGAGCTTTAAAAATTTAAATTGGAAAGATTGAATGACATTTTTTTCGCCCGAGTTTGTCCTTGCTTTTTTAGCGTTTTTAATCGTTTATTGGACGCTCAAAAATCATATTTTCGCGCAAAAAATTCTGATCCTACTGGCAAGCTACGGCTTTATGTGCTCCATAAATCCGCGCTTTGCGCTAGTGCTTGCAGCCTATAGCGCTTTCGTATATTTTGCAGGGGTGTGTATCGCGCGCGCTAATCGCGTAGTCGCGAAAGCCATACCGCCCGCAAAGCAGTCCTCGCACAAGAAAAAGCTATCGCGTAAAGCAGCAGCCAAGCAGATGAGCGCAGCAAAACAAGCTGGCATAGCAAAGCAGGTGCAAAAAGCGGGGTTAGCGAAGCAGATTCCGTTACCAACTGCGAAGGCGCGCGCAGTGATGCTTGCGGCAGTTGCTGGCGGCTTATTTTTTCTCGTATTTTTTAAATATTACGGCTACGTCAGGGAGTTTTTCAATGCCGCGCTTGCTGTGCTGCACCTAGGTGCCGTCGATAGCGTGGCGTTTCCGCTTGGAATTTCATATTATGTTTTTATGTCAATCACCTATTTCGTCTCGGTTTATAGGCGCGAATGCGGCGAGCAGGGCTTTTTGAGCCTGGCGTGCTTTTTGGCGTTTTTTCCTAGTGTCGTGATGGGTCCTATCGGGCGCGCTAGCGCTGCCAAGGGCGTAGAGCCAGTACTGCCGCAGTTTGATCGCTTCAAGCACTTTGGCAATGCCGATGAAATTTATGTGCTTATAATTTTTGCCTTAGTTAAGCTGCTGCTTATTAGCGGCTATTTGGGCGCGTATTATAGCGATGTGATTTCGGGCGTTTACGGCGATGAGCCTGAGTCCTCCGCGGCGCAAATTCTAGCCGCACTGCTGCTTTATGGCGTGGTGCTTTATACGAATTTTAGCGGCTTTATCGATATGGCGCGGGCGCTTGGGCTTGCGATGGGCTTTAAGCTGCCGCAGAATTTTAATATGCCCTATGCGGCTAAGAATTTAGGCGAGTTTTGGGATCGCTGGCATATCAGCTTATCCACGTTTATACGCGATTATATTTATATCCCGCTTGGTGGCTCGCGCAATGGCTTTGCGCGCACCTGCGTAAATTTGCTAATCGCGTTTGCGCTCTCGGGCATATGGCACGGCGCGGGATTAAATTTTTTGATTTGGGGGCTTTTGCACGGAGTGGCGCTTGTGTTTTTAAAATGCCTTGCCAAAGTGGGCGTAAAGCCGCTAAATCCACATTTGGCGCTATTTTGCACCTATATTTTTGTAAGTTTCGCTTGGATTTTTTTCGCCAATTCCTTGCCGGATGCGGCGGCGATTTTGAGCGCTTTTACCCGCGCGCGAGCTTTCGGAGATATTAGCGAGCTAGCGGTGCTTGCGGTGATTTTAGCGGGGATTTTTGTTTATCCTAAAATTTCAGCTATTAAAGATACTTTGATCGCGCTTTTTGCCGAGCTGCCGTTTTTACCTAAAGCTCTCGTGCTCGGCATGATCTTCACGCTGATTTTCGCGCTGATGCCAAGCGGAATTCCAAATTTCATCTACGCAGGATTTTAGATGCTTAGGTTTGTTTCGACTCTGCTTTTTGCGCTGCTTTTCTCGGCATTTTTTATGCAAGGCTCGCTGCTTTATTATTTGGAGCAGCGATTTCACGATGATTTTGGGCTGGAAGAATGGCTGCGCCGCTCGCCGTTTCGCGTAGGCGGAGAGATCTACGAAAAGATTGCAAATGTCGCAGATAAGCTTGAGCAGCGTATCAAAGGCGAGGATCTTAGCAAGGATGAGGACGCAAGTCCGCATGACGGAAGCGAAAATTTTAAAAAACCTGCGCAAGATCGTATGGCGGAAAATCAAGCTTTGCAAAGTACGAGGGCGCGAGATCACGAGACTTCGCAAAGCGTTAAGCCGCAAGGTAGCAAGCCGCAAGCCCATGCTGCAAAGAATTCGGCTTTGAATAATTCTACGCATCATTTAAAGACGCGCGATTCGACGCAGGAGCCTTACGCACAAAATTCTGCTTCTAAAAATTCTACTTCGCAAAATTCCGTGTCACAAAGCCTGGCTACAACAAGCTCTGTGCCGCACAACTCCTCTGCGCCGCAAAATCCCGTCACGGCAAGCGCAACCTTGCAAAGCGGCGAAAATTCCGATTCTCAACTCCCTGTTCCGCAGGCTTTGGAGCAGAATTTAACGACGCAAAGCTCCGCGGAGATTGATGCTAAAATTTCGCTTAGCGACGATGGCAAGATCCGCCTAAATGCAGGCGATGAGGTGCTTTTTATGGGCGATAGTCTGATGCAATACGTGGGGATGAACGCTAAGAAATTTTTCCCGAAGCGAAGCCTGAGAGTGATCGACCTTAGCAAGCAATCGACGGGGCTTGCGAGCAAGAAATCTTTCGACTGGCAAAAGACGCTCGATACCGCTCTTCGCGAGAACAGCGGCGTTAAGCTCGTAGTCGTGCTGCTGGGCGCCAATGACGTCTGGGAGTACCGCGCGGGAGGTAAAACTTATGGCATTAAAACGCCGCGCTGGCGGGAGTTTTACGCCTCAAGGGTGCGCGAGATCTACGATACGGCGCACTCGCACGGTGCAGGAGTGCTGTGGCTAGCGATGCCGTGTATGCAAAAGCCGGATTTTGAGGAGAAAACGCAGCTGCTAAATCAAATATATGCCGACGCTAGTATGGCGCTTGGCGGGTATTTTATGCAAACAACCCCGCTGGTGTGCGAAAAAGGCGTCTATAAAACCTATCTGCAAAGCGGCTCCAAGCTCGTGCGCGTGCGCCAAGACGACGGCATTCATATGAGCAAAGAGGGTTGCGAAGCGGTAGCGAAAGAAATTTTATCAAGGATTGAAGTTGAGTAAATTTATAGTGATTTTATTTGCCGCATTATTAGGCGGATGCGCGGCAAACGCAGGCGTTCGCGGCATAAATTCCGCAAATGCAAAAAGCTCTGCGGGCTTTGGAGTGAAATTTTTTGGCGATTCGCATTTAGGAAGCGATGCGCTGATAGATGCTTTCAGGCACGGCTTTTTCGTGCAAAACAGCGTCGGCTTCGTGCCTGCAATGATGCCTAAATATCACAAAAGCGAAAATATAGAATTTAAGCAAAGCGGCTTTAATGTAATCTCGTCTCGGACCGAACAAGACCCCGATTTTCCGCTATGCGGAGTGATCGCTACCGGCAAAAAGGGCGCTAATGTGCGACTGGAACTAAAGCAGCTTAGCGGCGATTTTTACGTCGAAATTTTACATAAATCGGATCAGAGCGGCGAGATTTTTCGCGTGCGCGACGCAAGTGGGCTAAGCGCGTATATTTCGCAAGAAGTGCCGCAGAAATGGGAGTATTCTAAGCTGCGACTTAGATTTCCGATCGAAATTAGATCGCTGCGTGACGGAGCAGAGCTTGGAGGATATAAAATTTACCGTAAAAACGCGCGCTTTGCAGACTCTTGCGCGAGCAACGGCGCGTTTAGCAACCTCTACGAAAAATGGGGTGCAGATGCCTTTGGTAGGGATTTTTCGGGACTTAGATACGATCTCGTAGTCATCGCTTATGGCACAAACGACGCGATGGATCCGAAATTTGACGAGCAGAAATTCTACCAAAGCGTCCGTGGGCTGCTTCGCTCCGTTCGCTCCGCAGCTCCCGGTGCGAAAATCCTTCTCGTAGCGCCGCCGCGAAGCCCTAAAGTGCCAAACGCCTCGCGCGCTGCGGAGGTGCTAGCGCATCTAGCGCGAGACGAGGGGGCGATGTTTTACGACATAGCCGGTCTTATGGACGAGGATGGCGGCTGGCGCGGCTGGCGCGAGCGCGGGCTGATCCGTCCTGACGAAATCCACTTGCAAAAAGAGGGCTATGAAAAAATCGGCGCAGCGCTGGCGACGAAATTGCGCGGCAGGCTTTAAATTTAATCTTTAATTTAGGTGGCTCGCCGTGGAATTTATAAAGTCCGTCGCTAAATTTAAAATTTAGCGGCAGTAAGCAAAGCTGTGCCTACTCGGATTTCGCCGCTTAGACCTGCGTCACGAAATTTAAAATCAAAAGCCGCGGCTTTAAATTTGCGCGGTTACAGGCTTGGTGCTTGCGTTTTTAAAATTTTGTCGCCTAAATTTACGTGTCGAATTCGGATTAAATTTACGCGGTTGCGACTCGGAGCGTCGATTGCGATCTACACGACGCTGCGGGTAAATTTAGCGCTTAAAATTCCATTCGCACGGGCTGCAACAAAGCGCGGCGAGCCAGATTAAAGGAGAGGAATATGATATATCTTTGCGGAGATACGCACGGAATAAACGAGATCGGCAAAATAACGAACAAGGCCTTTGCGGGCGGGCTTAGCGCCGATGATTTCGTCATCGTGCTCGGGGATTTTGGGCTGTTTTGGAGCGAGCGGATAGATGAGTTTATGGTGCGTAAAAACATAGAAAGATACCTCCCCGCCACGCTTCTTTTTATCGACGGCAACCACGAAAATTTCGATATGTTGGACGAACTGCCGCGCGAGCGGAAATTCGGCGGCAGCGTAGGCGTGGGCGGCGAAAATATTTTTTGGCTACGGCGCGGCGAAATTTACGAGATTGCAGGGCGACATTTTTTGTGCTTTGGCGGCGCGCTTAGCGTCGATAAGGCGCATCGGATACCGGGGCTTAGCTGGTGGGCGCGCGAGATTCCGAGCGAGGAGGAGTTTAGCTATGCGGTGCAAAATGCGCGTGATTTTATCGCCGCGGGCGGGCGAATAGATGCGGTGCTGAGCCACACGGCGCCGAGGTTTGCGATGAAATTTTTAAAAGAATACCTCTGGTGTGGCAAAAGTACTCCCGATAAAACGTCTGAGTATTTAGAGAGGATCTTTGAGCTCGTAAGACCTGAGCGGTGGTATTTCGGACACTTTCACGGCGATAAGAAATTCCACGCGCAGGGCTGCGATTTTTATCTCTGCTACGATGAAATTTTAAAATTTGAAGACTAGCCTTAGGCTCACAGCAGCGAAATTTAGGGCTTTGCAAACGGCGAAATTTCGCTCGTAAATTTTAAATGCTGAGGCGCGCGAAATTGAGCCTTTATATTAAAATTTAAGCTAGTTTGGCTACAATGTGGCACTTTTTTAGAAAGGAATAAAGATGAAGGTTGTAATTACTTATTGTAATTCTTGATCTTATAGACCGCAAGCTCTCCGTGTGAGAGATGAAATAACAGGCGTCTATAAGGATGCAGTTGTCGAGTTGGTCCCTGGTGGCAGCGGAGACTTTCTAGTAGAAGTTGACGGCAGAAAGCTTTTCTTCAATAAAGATTTTGCTAAGCCTCGTTTCCCAAGTGAAGGTGAAATTTTAAATCTAATTAAAGTTGCAGCCTAGCTCAAAGCCCGAAAGCGGGTCGCAAGATTTGCTTTCGGGCGTTTTTTATACTCAAATTTCATATCCGTAAATTTAATCGTAAAATCATCCTAAATTTGCCAAATCAGCGCTACGCAAAATTTAGATTAAATGATCTCGCATTTCGGCGAATCCAAAAAGTCATTTTAATTAAAATTTACGTGACGGTCGCTGTTTAAATTTATCGCTCGGAGTTTATAAATTTTAAAAGAAAGAGGAATTTTTGCGAAATCAAAATTTCGCAAAAACAGGGGGGGGATTATTTATTTGCGCGCTCGATATACTCGCCGCGGACGGTGTCAACGCGGATGACCTCACCTTCGAGCACGTGAAATGGGATCTGTACCACGGCGCCGGTCTCAAGCGTGGCGGGCTTTTTGTTGCTGCCCTGCGTATCGCCGCGGAAATTTGGCGCAGTTTCTACGATTTTAAGCTCCACCACCTGCGGTACATCCACGCCGATCGCTTTGCCGTTGTAAAACATTATATTTACCATCATACCATCTAGCATCCATTTTTTCGCCTCGCCCACGTCCTCGTCGCTAATCGCGATCTGTTCGTAGCTATCGGTATCCATGAACTGACACGCCTCGCCGTCGTCGTAGAGATACTGCATCTCTTTTTCCTCGAGATTCGGCGCCTCGCATTTATCGCCGGCGTGAAAGGTCTTTTCAAGCACCTTGCCATCGATGAAAGATTTTATTTTAACGCGCACGAAAGCTGGCCCTTTGCCCGGTTTTACGTGTTGGTATTCTATGATTTTAAACGGAATTCCGTCCACCTCGATTTTTAGACCTTTTTTTAGATCGCCCATTGAATAAGCCATAAATTTCTCCTTAAATTGATAGGGCGCGATTATAACAAATTTTATTTTAAATTGATATAATTGGCGAAATTTTAAGGGGAGGGAAGCTATGAAAAAAATCATCTACGTTTTGGCTACGTGTGCGGCTTTTGCGCTTGGCGCGAATGCGAACGAAGCGGAGTTCGTGAAAAACCTAAAGCAAAGTCTAAATGATAAAAACGCTCAGCTCATCTCGATCGACAAGCTAAACTCGCTAAACGGGCTAAATTTGCTGATCGTCCGCTCGGGCGAGAAAAAAGAGGCGTTTTTAGCTAGCGACGACGCCAAAAGCTTAGTGGCAGTGACCGAGGAGCCCAAGTTCGCGGATGCGGCGGATGCGGCGCTATTTAAGATGAGAACTCAAATTTTAAAGGACGCGAGGGATGCCGCCGCGCTTGAGCTGCTAAAGAGCATAAATCCCGCGAGATTCGCCTATATCGAGTCGTTTGATAAAAACAACCCCTATATGACCTACATCGTGGGTGATCCGGAGTGCCCGTATTGCGCCGAGGAGATGAAAAGGATCACGAAGCATCTTCGCAATAGCAACGTAAAATTGATCTTTGCGCCGGTGCACGGCAAGAGCGCGTTTATCAAATCGGCGCTGATTTTAAAGCAGCTGAAAGCCCTCTCGCCGAGCGATCAAAAAGGCGCGATCGACGTGATCGAGAAATACTACGATAAGAACGTGCAGGTAAGCGATGCGGACGTCTCAAAAGCCGAGCTTGACGCCGTGTATGCGGACACCAAGACGCTCTTTTCCAAAGGCGTGATCAAATCGGTGCCATATGTGATCAAAGTGAAAAAATAGTCTAAATTTGCGGAATTTAGGGCGCGGGGTTTGTGCGCGGACAGCGCGAGTTTGCTCGCGGTAGCGCAAGTCGCGCGCAGCACAGCCGCCCGCGCAAGCTGAAATTTCACAAAATTCCACCGCTTGAAATTTTAAAGCGGCGGAATTTTATATTGATTGTAGCCCGGCAATTCTAAATTTAAAACGATGCATCCTCTAAAAGCATGCCTAAGTGATTTGTTTGGGCTCATAATTATATGTGCTGCCATCGGGCTTTTTTTAACGCGCAATTCAAAGTAAAATTTTAAAATCCTCGAGCGAAAAAAGTAAAATTTTATCGCTTTTTAGGCTTGCTAGCTCGCCGCTGAAGCCGCTTTTAGAAAATAGCGCGAGCAGATTGGGCGCGAGGTGCGCTTTTTCGCATTTGAGCATTAGCTCGTTTAGCACGTTTTTTGAAATTTTTCGCTCCTTGTATTTGCACTCGCCCG
>NZ_CALIJF010000185.1 GCF_938018035.1 uncultured Campylobacter sp.
CGATAGAATTTAAGCCGATCGACGAGATGAAATTTCAAATCTTTACCCTCAAAGACGCGCTGTTAGCAAACCCCGATCTAGGCGTCGTCATCAACGCCGCAAACGAAGTGGGCGTAAATGCGTTTTTGCAGCAGCAGTGCCGTTTTACCGACATTGCGCGCGTCGTGCTAAAGTGCGCGGAGAAATTTAACTCACCTAGCGTGACGGACGCGGACGCGCTTACGGCGGTGGATGCGAGCGTGCGAGCGTATGCAAACGAACTGCTGAAATAAATTTTTTAATCACGGGATTTATGCTACAAGTTGAGCGTGGCGACAAATTTCACTGCGCGCGGCTCGCGCAAGCAGCCGTAAAATTTAGCGGCTCTAAACAGCGTGCGCCTATTGCGCTGTATCGGGCGCAGATTTATGCTGTGCTACCAATTTGCGCCATTAAATTTAATAATTAGAGGTTTAGCGTGGATATTAAAACCGTCATAGATTTAGAAAAGCAGCGCAAACGGCTTAAGAAAAGTCGCAAGCTTTGGAAAATTTTAAGTTATCTCGTAGCGTTTGGGGTGTTTGGTCCGATGCTCGCGCTCGCATTGATAATCATCTTTCTCGATTTTCCCAAACTCGATCTTGGCATAGAAAGCTTATCTTTTTTGGTCATGTCTATTTTAGCAATAATCGCCATGCGGGACGAATTTTACGAGTGGATTTTTGAGCGTAAAACCGAGCGATTTTTGATGCGCTACAAAGAGCTTTATCTCAAGCCCTATATCGAAAGCCTGGGCTTTTCGTATAAAATGGGCGCGCTTTTTCAGGAAAAAGAGGTAAGAGCAAGCGAGATATTTGACGGATTTGATAGATTTCGCGCGGATGATCTGGTTTGCGCGAACGTGGACGGCGTGGATTTTATGTTTTGCGACATAAGGTTAGAAAAAGACATCGGTACGGGAATTCCATTTATTTTTAAAAATAATTACGCCACATTTTTCGAAGGACCCTTTTTCGTGGCAAATTTTAATAAAAAACTCCGCTCCGACGTTTTTGTTTTCTCGGACGCGGCGGCGCCCGCAGGCATAGATTTACCGCCTTCAGGGCTGCCGCGCAAGCTATGGGGCGACCGCAAAATCCCGATAGATAATGCGGATTTCAATGCAAATTTCTCGGTTTACGCAAGCGATACGGTGGCGGTTATGTATGTCCTGACGCCCGCGCTGATGGAGAAAATTTTATCTCTTAAACAGCTCGTGAAATCGAATATCTCGCTGAGCTTCAAGCAAAATAAAATTTACATCGCGATAGCTCGCGGTGCCGATAGTTTCGAGCCGAGCCTGGATCAGCCGATACTCAATACCCGCATCGCAAAGGATATCAAAGCTGATCTGGATTCGATGCTGCAAATCGTAAAAATTCTAAAGCTGAATGAAAAAATTTGGACGTCTTA
>NZ_CALIJF010000186.1 GCF_938018035.1 uncultured Campylobacter sp.
TGTCATAAAAGGGATAACCCAACTCGGCGAGCTTAAAAAGGGTTTTAAGCAGATCAACGAAAGCATTTCGGAAACGAATAAAGCGCTAAAGATGTTTGACAATCAAAAGCTTACTAATCTGCAGCATAGCCTACGCGAGGCTAGGCGTAACGTTATAGCGGAGTTTGCCACTATAAGAAACGCCGCCGCAACGGGAGTTTTTGCGCTTCCCATCAAGCTTGCCATAGATGATGAGGCAGCCTTTGCAAATGTCAAAATACGTAGATGATAGCGCTGAAAATCTACAAATTCTAAAAGGAGAGATGCGCAACCTCTCTAGCTCTTTGGGGCTTAGTTTTGAGCGCATAAGCGAGATAGCCTCGGGCGGTGGAAAGATAAATTTAAAAGGCGAGGATCTACTTAAATATACTCGCATGCTTGCAACTGGAGCCGCAGCGTTTGAAATGAGCGCTGAGGATCTAAGTAGAGCCAGTAACAATATGAAGGTAGGCTTTAAGATTTAGATAGGATGAACGAGTTATTTGATGCAATAAATTTGCTTGATAATACCGTAGAAAACGCAAACGCTAAAGATATATTCGAAGCTATCTCTTTGATCGCCGCAAACTCTAATCTTATCGGACTAAATGAAAAGTCGGCAGCCGCTATAAGCTCTACGATGCTTAGCACCGGTAAAGCCACGAGCGTCGTGGGAACTTCGCTTAACGCTCTTTTTACGAGGCTCGATACTGCAGAGAGCCAAAGCAAGGCATTTCAGGAAGCACTAAAACAGATCGGACTGGACGCAAAGACGCTTAAAGCCAATCTACAAAAAGATGCCGAGGGCACGATAGTGGATTTCTTGGACCGAATTAATAAGGCGCCTAAGCAGATGAGATCGGGCTTGCTTTATGATTTGGTAGGCGGTAATTTCAATGATGGTGATGAATGTGGACGCGTTAAAAGAAAATTTAAGACGTGCCTATTCCGATGAAGCAAAGGGCTCTATGAAAAAAGAGCTTCAAACGAAGCTGGATACTACCGCTTCAGCAATAGAGCGTCTTAAACAGAGCGCTTTAAATTTAGCCGCCATCATAGGAGAGACTTTCTTACCTATGATAAACTCGCTCGCAAACTCTTTGGGCTCGCTAGCGGCTTGGGTGCAAAAATTAGCGAGAGAATTTCCGACGCTTACGAAGGTACTTAGCTCGGCGGTAGCGGGATTTTTGATTTTCAAGCCCGTATGGTTGCTACTAAAAATAGCGATCTTTAGCGTTATAGACGGCTTTATCGGTATCGTTAAAATTCTTAAAATTTTAAATCCGCTTTTTCTGATAACCAAGGTGCGAGCTGCAGCTACGGCCGTGGCCCTAAAGGCACAAGCCGTGGCCTCGTGGCTGGTGGGCGCAAGGTTACGCTTTGCCCTCGTTTGGACGCAGTTATACAACCTTGCCGTTAAACGCCTTACGGCCTCGGTCATTTTTCAAAGAGCAGCTATGATCGCTCACGCCGTAGCATCTAAGGCTGCAGCGGCGGCTATGGCTATACTACGAGGCGCAAGCATTGCTGCAGCTGCGGGCTTTCGCATAATGAAACTGGCTCTAATCACTACCGGCATCGGCGCCATAGTCGTAGGACTTGCTACGGCGGCCGTGTGGCTGTATGAGAATTGGGACCGAGTAAAAGCCTTTTTTCAAAATTTTTGGCAAAAAATAAAGCCTGAATGGGAGAGCTTTAAGAGCTGGCTGGATAGCTGGATAGAGGCATTTAGTAGCGTATTTGATGAGACGGTAGCATGGTGGAAGGATCTATTTGCGGACTTTTTCGGCTGGATAGGAGAAAAGATCGATTGGGTACTTGGTAGCGTAAAAAGCGTAGGGGAATTTTTCGGCTTTGGAGATAGCAGTGCGCCGGTTATGGCGCCTGCTTATGCTAATGCCGATCGAAATTTCACCCCAGCTCCGAATCGCCCTATGGGCGAAGCGCTCAGCACTCTTAGCTCAAGTCGCGCCGGGGGCAATACAAACGTCGTTTTTAACGGCGATTTTAAGATAGATACTCACGGAGGCAGTATCGATACGGAAGCCTTTAGACGTCAAATTTCAAAGGACGTGCAGGAAGCTATCAGACGAAATGAGCGAAATGCTAAAAATACGGACGTGAGAGGTTAAAAATGGTCTTAAATTTGGGTGGCTTTAAATTTGAGTGGAAGCAAACGAGCGAAATATCAGTAGAAACGGAATTCGGCATAAACTCCGCCGAGCGGATAAACAACCATTCCGCGCTGCTGAATGCTAACCTGGGTACGCAGAGCATTACCCTTAGCGGACAAACTCTGCCATTCGCCTTCGACGGACAAAGTGCGCTTAAGCCGCTTTATGCTTTGGCCGAGTTGCGAAAATCCTTACCGCTCGTGACGGGGCTGGGTAAATATCTAGGCAGAT
>NZ_CALIJF010000187.1 GCF_938018035.1 uncultured Campylobacter sp.
ATTAGGCACGCCGCCAGCGTTCACTCTGAGCCAGGATCAAACTCTCCATATTTATTTGATTTCGCAGACTAGCGAAGCTAGTCTTTGCGACCAAAGGGCTACGCCCTTTGGAAACCTCTAAAGCACACCGCTTCTATCGGAAGCGGCGTATATTACGTAGATAAAACTTATTATTCGCATAATTAAATTTAAAAACCAACGTTTAGTTAGTTTAGATCCAAATAATTGAATCAGGCTTTAGAGAGTCGATATGAAGTTTTTAATCTAAAAACTTTATGTTTTTGTAACATCGTTTTTATGGATAGATTTAGTTTAAAGCTAGATGCTAATTAGATATTCGTTACGGATGTAAAAAATAATCTAAATTCGATCCGGCGATCTAAATCTTAATCCATAGGCTCAATCGATCACTTGTTTAGATTTCAAAGATTGACTAAAGATATTTGTTTTTAACAGTTAAAATTTTAAAAAACACGTTCGCTAAAAGGCTAAAACTACTAGGACTTAAGAGTTAAGAAAGCAGGTTCGGCTCGGTGCGAAACAGAATTATGATTATACAAGAGTGATGCTTAAAGGGGGCTGAATAGATAAAGATTTTAGACTAAATAAATTTTATGCTCGGCACGTACCACTACTTCTCCGATGATAGCGCTACTAGCGTAGCCTGCGTTTTTTAAATTCACAAGCGCTCGCGCCGCGTCCTTTTCCGCTACGGCAAGCAGAAGTCCGCCGCTGGTTTGCGCGTCGCAAAGCGTTATGTCCGGTTCGGAATCGACACCAGGTGCGATAAATTTTAAATTTTTATAGCTTCCGGCAGGGATTAGCCCTTCATCAAGGCATCTGAGGGCGCTTTTTAAAAGCGGAATTTTACTAGGATAAATTTTAAAACTTACCTTCTCATTTATCATCTCAAGGGCGTGTCCAAGCAGCCCAAAGCCCGTCACGTCGGTTGCGGCATGTATTTTTAAACCCGCTAGCGCGCCTACGGCATAAAAATTTAGCAAAATCATGCTCTCTATAGCGTCACGAAATTCTTCAAATTTAAGAAATTTCGCTTTGATAGCCGTAGCGATAATGCCCGTACCGATGGGCTTTGTTAGGATCAGCAGGTCGCCTTCGCGCGCTGTATTGTTGCTCCAAAATTTACGCGGATTCACACGCCCGGTGACGCTAAGCCCGTAATAAATTTCAGGGGTAGAGATGGTGTGCCCGCCTACCAAGGCCCCTCCACACTCTTTGATCTTGTCTTTACCGCCGCGCAGAATTTCGCGCAGAATTTCGTTTGAGAAATGACAATCGTCAAAACCCACGATGTTTAGGGCGTTTATCACTTCGCCGCCCATCGCAAATACGTCGCTTAGGGAGTTTGCTGCCGCGATCTGTCCGAAAATAAATGGATCGTCCACCAAAGGGGTGATGAAATCGAGCGTCTGCACGAGCGCAAGATCGTTGCTTATGCGAAATACGCTCGCATCTTCGTTGCTGCAGGTTGACGAAAGCAGGTTTACATTGGGCTCGATTAAATTTCCAAGATTTTCGGTTAGACCCGCCGGGTCAAGCTTGGCGGCTCAACCGGCGGCTGCAATAAATTTCGTGAGGTTAAAATCTCTGTAGATCATAGTTTGATTACTTCGTATTTCGATAGGACGTCCATGATTTCGTATGCGTTTGAAATCTCGCCGATCGCGAGCTTATCGACCAGTTTGTAGCCCTCCAGACAGCTTCCGCAGCTTAAAATTTCAGCTCCCGCTTCGTTTAGCTTTTTGATCGCCTCGAAGCATTCGTGGCCGCGGTTGGTGGTTATGTGCACGGCGTTGTTTACACAGATGACCTTCACTGGCTTTTCGTCTAAGCTTAGCGCCGCGCCTAAAAATTTAGCAAGCAAGCTCTTTCCGATCGGGCCGCTTCCGCACTGCTCCTCGTTTAGGAATATCACCTTGCCTCTTTTTGGCGCCGTGACATTACAATAAATATCGTCGATACTTTCATCTTTAAGCTCGTCCGTTTTTACGGTTTTTATAAGTGTGTCAGCGCCCGCTTGTGAAATTTGCGCCTCAAAGCCGTTTTTAGCCAAAAAACGTTTTATGTTTTCGCGCGGCGCTACGTCGTTTACCAAAATTTCTAAATTCTCTCCGATTTTTAGCTCACCGAGGGCTTTTTTGGTGCGCAAAAGCGGCTCCGGGCAATTTAAATTGCGACAATCTAGTTGCATATGTAATCCTTAAAAATAAAATTCTTTGAACCTCAAAGCTAATGCGAGCCGCACGCAAGCAGACCCGCATAAAATTTACCCAAGTTATAAGCGCGGGTACTTCGCTTCAAATTGCGATTTAGCGATCTGCCCTTTATCGAGCAGCTCGCGATACCAGTAGTGGTGAAGTACGTAAACTTCCTCCTCCGGCTTGTGTCCGTCGATCATCGAGTGGATGGCTCCGCTGATCGCAAAGACCGCCATATAGATATGCACAAGCAAAAATACCGCGCAGACCGCACCCAAAAGATTATGAATAATCGCGCTTGCTCTTAAAATTTCGATCTGACTCATACCTAGCGCACTTCTCATTGCGGGGATATCGTAGTCTAGGAAAAACATTGACGCACCCGTCGCTATCATCACTATACCGCCTAAAGTCGCGACCCAAAACCACGCCTTTTGGCCGGCGTTAAATTTACCCGCAGGGATTGCGCGCTTCTTTTTGCTTAGATAGCCGCCCACGATCATCATCCATCTGATATCGTAAGTTCGCGGTAGCATACGCCAAAACCATGTCACTAGCATAGGCACAACGGCAATCGCAAACGCTATCGTAGCCAGTCCGTGAGCGTTTTTACAAAATCTCACGAAAGCGCCGCCGCCAAATTCCTCGCCAAACATCATAATCAAGCCTGTCGGAACCAAGATCGCCCATGCTACGGCCGCTACAAGATGGTATAGTCGCTCAAATTTATTAAATGCATAGATCGGCTTGCCCGCGTGATGATCGAAGTGCTTCGGCCCTATGATCGCGTAGTGCCCAATAAAAGCTATGATTACGCCCAAAACCGCACCCAGCGCCAGCCACGCAAAAAAGCCCGAGCTTTGCAGATGTCCTTGAAATTGCAGAAAAATCGGACCGAAGCCGTTGCCGTAGCTATCGATGTTTTCAAGCCTTGCATTGCCCCAAACATCGCTATTCCCCTGCACGATGTCGGCGTATTTTTTCTCCTCCGCCTGCGCATAAACACAGGCTAAAAGCGCGAGAAACAATCTTTTCATGGATTTCCTTAGATATAAAATTTCGAGCCGATTATATCATTTTTTGCAAAAAATTTTCTTACAAAGCAAAATTAGATTTTTGTATTAAGCGCCGCGCTAGTTTCGCCTCGCGTACTCGTCGTAGCCGAATTTTTTGATCATTAAAACCTCTCCGCGCTCGTCCGCCAAAACAAGATCGGGCAGCTTGATGCCGTTAAAGGTCGTGTTTTTCACGATCGTGTAGTGGATCTGATCCTCGAAAATCACCCGATCGCCGATGTTTAGCGGCGCATCAAATTTATACTCGGGTTGCCCGCTCTCAAGCCCCACGACGTCGCCTGCGAGGCAGGTATTTCCGCCGAAGCGATAGCTAAATTTACCGCTCTTGCTCTCGCCGCGCACCGCAGGACGATACGGCATCAGCACGGTATCGGGCATGTGCGCTTCGGAAGAGGCGTCTAAGATAGCGATTTGAGCGCCATTCTCTACTATATCAAGCACGCTAGCGACCAAATACCCGCACTCCCAGCCGACTGCCTCGCCCGGCTCGAGATAAATTTTAACCTCATATTTTTCGCGAAATTTTTTGATCAGATCTATCAGTAGCTCCACGTCGTAGCCTGCGCGCGTGATATGATGACCGCCGCCGAAATTTAGCCACTTTAGGCCTCTGAAATACTTGCTAAATTTCGCCTCGAAAACCTCAAGCACCCGCTCTAGGCTCTGAGCGCTTTCTTCGCACAGCGCGTGAAAATGCAGCCCCGAGATGCCGCGCAAAAACTCGCCGTCTTGCAAGATCGCCCGCTGCAGCGCTTCAAGGCTCATCCCGAGCCTGCTAAAGCTGCCGCACGGATTGTAAGCGTCTTTGGGCGCGAAGGAGGTCTGCGGATTTAGCCGCAAGCCGCACGATGCGCCCGTAGCAAGCGCCTTTGCGCGATATTTTTGCCACTGCGCGGCGCTATTGAATACGACGTGGTTTGAAATTTTTAAAATTTCATCCAAATCATCCTCTTTGAATGCGGGCGAGTATGTGTGAATTTCGCCGTTTTTGATAAATTCCGCGGCAAATTTCGCCTCGTGCAGACCGCTGCAAGTGGCGCCCCAGAGGTATCTGTCAACGTAAGGCATCGCGAAGCTAAACGCAAAGCCTTTTAGCGCGCACAGAATTTTTGCGCCGCTTCGCTCGCCTACGCCGCGTAAAATTTCTAAATTTTTTACCAGTTTTTGCTCCTCGCACACGTAAGCGGGGGTCGAAATTTGATCGATTTTCATCATTTTTCCTCATTAAATTTTTACGCAATTATATAAAATTTTATAAATTTTTCGTTAAAATCGCTCAATCTTTAAAAAAGGACAAAAATGGTAGAGGTAGAATTTTTAGGGCCGATCGGGCGCGAGCCCCTGCGCCTAAACGCAAACTCCTTGCAAAAGGTAAAAGCGGAGCTGCAAAAGGACGAAAGCCTGCGAGAGTGGCTCGCAAACTGCGCCGTGGCGGTAAATGATAAGATGATTTATGATGCGAATTTTGCGCTTAAATCCGGCGATCGCGTGAGCCTTCTGCCTCCCGTTTGCGGCGGCTAAGCTTAGGAAGCGGCGATGAACGAGGCTAAATTTAATCCGGAAATTTTAAGCGGGATCGAGCCTGAAATTTATGAGGGCAGCTTGGATGTAGATGCGATTTTATCGCGCTGGTACGCTAAATTTAAAGACGCAAATTGCGGCGCGTTCATTACCTTCGTAGGCATCGTGCGCGAAGAGGGCGGCATCTGCGCGCTTAGCTTTGATATCTACGAGCCGATTTTGCGGACTTGGTTCGAAGCGTGGCAACAAAAGGCCGCAGCACAGGGCGCATTCGTGCTTTTTGCACATGCAAACGGGGATGTGCCGATCCACGAAAGCTCCTACGTCGCAGGCGTCGTAAGCCCGCAGCGCAAGGTCGCTCTGGCGCTAATAAACGAGTTTGTGGAGGATTTCAAGGCGGCCGCGCCGATCTGGAAATACGACGTAAAGGGCGGCAAAATCGAGGACGGCAAAGTAGTAGGCGGGAAGAGGATCTACGCGGCGGATCGCTCGCAGAGAGTAAAAGGCGCAGGACTTTTGGGCTAAATTTAAAAGCCCGCGCCGCTTAAATTTATAGGCTTACTTCAATTCAATCAAATTTAATCAAAACGGCGATTACGCCGACAAGTAAAATTCTATGTATAAAATACGGCGGGAATTCTAAAATAAAAATTTATGTAAATTTGGTGGCTGAGGCTAAATTTAAAACTCAAAATTTTACTCTGACTCCGTGCTCGCGAGCCCGATTAGTATGGCGGGCGAGAACTAAAATTTCAAGTCTAAATTTATATCAATTTAATAGATCGGCATTGCTACGGCGCGCCGCAAATAAAGCGGCGACGCGCAAAACTCTTGCCAAATAAAATCAAAATTTCGCCGCCGTATATCTAAACACAAGCGAAACACAATGCTATGAAATTTTAAAATTTCATCGCAAATAACCATTCCTGCTAAGCGGCGGCTAAAATTTAAACACGCCTTTAGCTTCGGCGATGCGCTCGCTAAGGCTCGCAGCGGCATCTTCGCTCCTTGCCGCGCACCTAAAGATCGGCTCAAGCACCTCAGCAAAAAAGCCGTTTAGCCCCTCCTGCATGATCTGAGCGTTGTTTTGATAGCGCGCTAGCCCCATAAATACGCCGTGCCCGATCACGCCGAGGCCCTTTGCCTCATCGGCGATAAATTTATTCAGCGCCTTGCAAACCGCAACGACCGCGCTTGCATTTACGATCTCGCGATCCCTTAAATAATCCTCAAGAGCGCCGTAATCGCACTCGCATCTGATCCATCTAAACGCCTTTGCGATCGACGGCGAAACGCATTTATGCTCATTTAGAGTACATAGGACGTATAAATTTTTAGGCACTGCAAAATATGAGCGGCCGTCCTTTAAAACGACGCTAGCGCGCGCTTTCTCGCCCTCTTCAAAGCCGTCGATTATGTGGGAGTTTTTAGTGCGAATCAGCGAAAGTTCGTCTTCCTCGTCGTAGCGACGATCCAAAAGCACCGCCGCCTCGCCAAAAATTTTATCCAAGCTCGCAGCACTTGCATTGTCGATCAGAAAATAATACTCGCCCTTCGGATCGTTTAGCGCCTCTTTGCACAGCGCCTTAAACTCGCCGCTAATGAATCTTTCGCCGTAAAATCCGTCGATGAAATCGCGGTATTCAAAGCCTTCGTGCAGGCAAACGTAGCGGAAATTTTTCGCCGCAAGTTTCTTTTCGGTAATCAAAGATCGCAGCCTGCGGGTTTTGCCGGTACCGATCGCGCCGTAAAAGATCGTATTTTTCGCAACCTCTTCGCTTTTGTAGTTCTTGACGTATTCGAAAAACAGCGACGAATACACGATTCTGGCCGCGCCCACGACGTCCTGCGGATACGGGGTAAATTCCGCAATAAATCGCGAGCTCACCTCGTAAAATTCTTCAAAAATTTCAACCTTTTCGTCGTAGAGCAAGGATAGAATTTGCGCGGTTTCATCGCGATAAACGAGCGTCGGAAACTCGTCGTTGCACTGCGCAAATATGCTGGCTAGCAGATAGAGCTTCTCGCGCGAAATTTGCGCGAAATCGCCGCCCTCGGCAAGCCCTAAATTTAGCATCCCGTCGTCGCTTAGGTAGCTGTCGATCAGATAGAAATTATCGGCATTTATCGCGGATTTTAAAAATTCCATCAGCACGAAGGGCTGATTATGCAGCGCGACATCGAAAAAATCGATCGCCAAAGCGCTGTCCACTGCCGTAAGAAGCCTGTAAAGCTCGTCGTAGAAATTGACTAGCTTTTGTTTAAAAATATCGCGCGCGGTGCGCTCCTGCGAATAGCTATTGAAATTTTTGACGATATTTTCGATGAAAACATAAAGCGATACGATGTTTTTGTCCTCGCCGCTAAGCACGCTAGTTACGCTTTTTACGGCATTTTTAGGAAACAGCTCTTTTTTGCCGACGATGCGGTCTTTAAAAGCGAAATCATAATAAAACGCGCTGATATTGGAATCAAAAAACTGATCCATAAAGAAATACTCGGCGTGCGCGAACTTCTCGCCCAAAGATAAAATTTTGCAGCTTCTAAGATTGCCGTCGCTGAGATTTATATATAAAGTTTGCAAAAACTCGTTCTCGGTCTCATCAAAGCTTGCGAGGCAGCGCTTTATCTCGCCTAAATACTTTGAAATCGAGGTTTGTTTTTTGAGCCAGAATTGGTTTTTGTTGTGATTTTTCCAGCTGACGACCAGCGACTCTATCTTTTCCTTGCTAAAATCTTGCATGACTCATCCTTGTAAGATTAAAATTGTGTATTGTACTTGAATTTAAATAAATAATTAATAAAACTCTGATCTCGCGACGGAGTGCAAAAGCAAATTTTATTAAATTTACGCGCCCGCGGCGGTAGGAAATTTTAAAATTTACTGCGCGCTAGATCTATCCGCGACCCTGCACCAACGGGACGAATTCGCAGGCGCCGAGCTCCTCTTCTTTAATCTCGCTTGGAGAAATTTTACTAAATCTAACGATCTTTTGCGAACCGCCTCTATTCATCGGAGCGACCAAAATCCCGCCGATTGCCAGCTGCGCAAACAGCCGCTCGTCGATCCGCTCGGCGCACGCGGAGAGCAAGATCCTATCAAAAGGGGCGAAATTTTTCCACCCAGCGTTGCCGTCGTCGTGGCGCAGGCTGATGTTTGAAATCCCAAGATTCGCAAAGTGCCTTTTCGCCTCGCCCACCAGCCGCTCGACGCGCTCGACGGCAAAGACGCGGTGAACCATCCTGCTTAAAATCGCCGCTTGATAGCCGCTGCCGCAGCCGATCTCTAAAATTTTCTCGACCTTCGGATCCACGCTTAGCGCCATCGTCATGCGCGCGACCGTCAGCGGCGAGCTGATCCACTGGCTGGCTAAAATGGGCTGCGCGTTAAGGCTAAAGGCGTGCGCGCCCAGCGGGGCAAACTCGCTTCTAGCGACGCTACAAAACGCCTCAAAAAGCGCAGGATTTAAACTCACCTGCTCGGCGATGTCGTTCGCCATCTTTTCGCAGCGCAGCCGCTCTAGCGAGACCATAACGCGCTCCCGCCAGGCCAGGCGTTAAATTTAAAGCCGCGAAAGTTTCTGCTCTGTTTAAATTCGGAGCCGATAAAATTTTTAAAACTGCCGCCGAAGCGCTCAGCCCGCGATGCGACAGAGCAAAATTTCAAACCGCAAAATCCGCTAAAAATCATCGAAACTCAAGCTTCCTTTGCTGTAGTTCGTGACCTTGCTCTCGAAAAAGTTGCTCTTTTGATCGTTAAATTTAGAAAAATCATCGACCCATTTTATCGGGTGTTTCGCGCCGTATCGCTTCTCAAGCCCGATGGCGAGCAGGCGCTGATCGACTAGGTAGTGGATGTATTCTTCGATGATGTCGTCCGTAAAGCCCATGATTTGGTTATCCGTGATGTATTTGCCCCAATCGATCTCTAAGTTCCCCGCCGTCTCGAACATCTCGTAAATTTTATCCACGTTGCGCTTGTTAAACAGATCGGCGCGCTCCTTGCGGACGGAATTTATCATGTTTTGAAAGAGCAGCAGATGCGTGATCTCGTCGCGCTGTATGAAGCGGATCATCTGCGCGCTGCCTAGCATCTTGCCCGCGCGAGCAAGCGCATAGATCGAGGTAAAGCCGCTATAAAAATAGATCCCCTCTAAAATTTGATTCGCCACCATCGCTAGCAGCAGCTTATCGTCGCTAACCTCGCCCGCAAGCTCCTCATAGACGCTTGAGATGTAGTCGTTTTTCCTGCGGAGCATATCGTCGTGCTTCTCCATCTCGTAAATGAGATCGGTATTTTCACAGATCGCCTCGACCATGACGGCGTAGGATTTGCTGTGGTTGGCCTCCTCGTAGGCTTGGCGAGCGAGCACGGCGTTGATCTCCGGAGCCGTGATGTAGGGGTTGATATTATCGGCGAGATTGTTGGTCTGAAAGCTATCCATCGATATCAGCTGGCTCCACACGAGATCGTACATCCGCTTCTCGGCGCTTGTGAGATTGAAGTTATAATCGCGCACGTCGTCGGTGGTATCGACCTCTTTAGGAAACCAGGTGTTGGCCTCCATCAGATCCCAAAGCTTCAGCGCCCATTGATATTTTGCCTTGGTAAAATTTAAAATTCCCTGCGGATTGCCGCCGAAGACCTTGCGATCGGTAAGCGTCTCGTCGGAGAAGGGGTTGTAGATTTTTTTTCTATCCATTTTTTGCCTTTTTAAAAATTTAGGGCGTATTGTAACGAAAAAAATCTTATCGAAGGCTTTGCAGGTGAAATTTAAAGGCGTGAAATTTCACCCGTAAAATTTGCGCGGAATTTTATAAAACGCGCACAGCTCGGCAGGAGCACATGGCGGAATTCCGTAGCCAGCCGAGTGAGACGAAATTTTATGCTAGCTGAACGGTCGAAATTTCGAGATGGAATTTTACGGCAAAGCTTTATGATAAAATTTTATGACGGAGCTTTGAAAAGAAATTTTAAAGGTGGAACTACGGTGCGATTTCGTTTATTTGCTTCGTGCTAATGCCTGCGGCAAACGGCGAGGCGAATTTTATCGCAGCTCAATATACGCCAAACAATGCGCGGCGCGCTAAATAAAATTTCATCGCATTCATCGCAGCAAGACGCGCGCGACGGCGTAAATTTAATCAAAATTTCGAAGTTCGATCTTTAGATCGGTGCGGATTTTGCTTGGATCAAAGCTCGCAAGCGGTGCGTCTAAATTACCGAAATTATCGCCTGTAGGCAGGAAGTTTTGCAGATAATAGACGCCGCGGTAGCCCTCACTCCATAGAATTTGCGCCATCTGCTCGATCTTTACTTCGTTTAAAAAATCGGCATGCACGGTCGTGCGCACCTCAAATTTAAAATTTTG
>NZ_CALIJF010000188.1 GCF_938018035.1 uncultured Campylobacter sp.
CTCTTGAGCTGAAATTTCGTTTAGATGCGAACCCGGATGAAAGTTCAAAAGCCTGAGCCCGAGCGCCTCGCAGCGGCGGATCTCGTCCACGAAGGCGTTTAGGGACTTTTCGCGCTCCGCCTCGCGCGGATGGCCCAAATTTATGAGGTAGCTATCGTGCACCAAGACATGCTCTGCGCGGATGCCGCTTTGCCTCAGCGCGTCCTTAAATGCGGCGATCTCCTCCGCGCTAAGCGGCGGCGCGTCCCATCTACGCTGATTTTTGACAAACATCGCAAACGCGTCCGCCCCGATCTTTGCGGCGTTTAGCGGCGCGTTAAAAACCCCGCCGCTAGCGCTCACGTGCGCTCCGATCCGCTTCATCCTACCTCCTAAATTTTATTTTACGCCGCGTGCGGCAAAATTTTATAAACCCGAGCCGCACGCGGATTTTTTAAATTTAAATGCGCGCTTTTTCTTTCGCACATACGCACTGTTTGATAAATTTCGCCGCAAAGAGTCGGCGTAGAGTGTTAATAAAACCGCGCCGTTTTGCGCAGCTTAGGCAGCCACCCCGCCGAGTAATGGAATTTTGACCGCTCGCGCCGTGTTTTGGGCGGCTACTATAGCGCATTATTCCCGCGCGCTTACAAACGCCTGCTGCGCGAAATTTTACTCGTTCGCGATTTACTCGCGCCGCCCGCGGAATCGCATCTCACGCGCCACAAACATTGATCGCACGAGATTTTACTGCAGCTCGCGGATTTTGATCTTTACGCCGCGTTTTGCGTCGGCGAAGCTTATGGATCTTCCGCCGCCGTCCTTGCCACGGCAAACCTTATAATCGATAGAGCCAGCTTGCAGGCTTTGCGCGAGGCAACGGCGCTCGTCCGTGTCGCTGCCGCCAAAGATCGGCTTGCCGTCTAGGATTTCGCCCAGAAGCCCGCGGTAGTGCTCGGCGCCGAAGAATTTTTTATTGAAAACGAGCTCGTCATCGCACGCGCCGTTCATGCAAATTTTATCGCCTTTTAAAACCAGGCTCAGCACGC
>NZ_CALIJF010000189.1 GCF_938018035.1 uncultured Campylobacter sp.
CGCTAGCACAGGGTCAAAAAGACGCGATGGATAGTATAAATTTAGCGATGAGCGCTTCTAGCTTTGCGGCGGAATACCTGCTCGCGCAAGGTCGCGTAAACGCCTTCAGCGAGCTGTCCAAAAACCCTAGCAAGGATAAAATTTTGATCCCTTACGAAACGAGCGAACTGCTCGGATCTCTTAGCGTGCTTAAAGAATTCCTCAGCAAAAACGGCGCGAAGGATGCTAAATGAACGCGCTGATTTTTATCATAATCGGCGTGATTTTGGCGATCGTCGAGCTTTTGGTGATGGATTTTACCTTTATATTTTTCAGCGCCGGATTTTTCATCACGGGGCTTTTGAGCTTCGGTTTTCATCTTGATTGGGACGTGCAGATTCTACTTTCGTTCGTGCTCTCTTTTGTGCTTCTGATCGCATTTAAAAAGCCGCTAAAATCACGCTTTTTCAAACCAGAAGAGAAGCATAAAGATAATTTTTTAGACGAAAGCGGCACCGGTACCGTCAAAAACGGCATGGTCTATTTCAAAGGCACGTTTTGGAAAAGCGATGAAATTTCAAATCTTAACGAGGGCGACCGCGTCGAAATTTTAGGCGTAAAAAACGGCCAGATCGTAATTAAAAAAGATAGCAGTCGAAATTCTAGCGGCGCAGACGGGATAAATTTAAATAACGGCGACGCAAATTTAAGCGACGCGGACAGCACGAGTGCCGACGATAAAAAATCTAACGTCGCCGCAAGCGATGCAAATTTAAAGGGAGCCAATGGCTAGAATGAGCGCCGATGAGGCGCTAGAGCTGATAGAACACGCCGATCTAAACGAGCTTGGGCGCGCGGCGTTTGCGCGCAAGCGTGAGCTGCACCCGGACCGCGTCACGACCTTCATCATCGATCGAAACATAAACTACACCAACGCGTGCATGGTAGATTGTAAATTTTGCGCATTTTACCGCCACGCAAGCGACGCGGACGCCTACGTGCTGAGCTTTGAGCAGATTAGCGAAAAGATCGAGGAGCTCATCGCCGTGGGCGGCACGCAAATTTTATTTCAAGGCGGCGTCCATCCGAAGCTGAAAATCGAATGGTACGAGGATCTGGTGGAGTTCATCCACAAAAATTACCCCAGCATCACGATCCACGGCTTCTCGGCGATCGAGATAGATTATATCGCGCGCCTTAGCGGCATCAGCACGCTTGAAGTACTTCGCAGACTACAAGCTAAGGGGCTCTACTCGATGCCCGGAGCCGGAGCCGAAATTTTAAGCGACCGCGTGCGAGACCTCGTAGCGCCGCGCAAAAGCGACAGCGCCACGTGGCTTAGAGTGCACGAGGAGGCGCACGGCATCGGTATGAAAACGACCGCCACGATGATGTTCGGCACGCTGGAAAGCACGCGCGAGATCGTGGAGCATTGGGAAAAAATACGCGAGCTGCAAGACCGCACGGGTGGCTTTCGAGCGTTCATTTTATGGAGTTTTCAGGGGCAAAACACCCGCCTTTTGCGCGAGCATCCCGAGATCAAAAAGCAAAGCCCAAACCGCTACCTGCGCCTGCTCGCCGTCTCACGGCTATTTTTGGATAATTTCAAAAACATCCAAAGCAGCTGGGTCACGCAGGGCAGCTACATCGGGCAGCTGGCGCTGAAATTCGGCGCGAACGATCTGGGAAGCACGATGATGGAGGAAAACGTCGTAAAGGCCGCGGGCGCGAGCTTTCGAATGAGCAAGGACGAGATGATAGCGCTGATCCGCGACGTAGGCGAAATACCCGCCAAGCGCAACACCAACTACGATATTTTGGAGACCTATGCTTAGGTGCGGGCTTTTGCGCGTTTACGGCAGGAAATTTATGCGCTTACGGTGCGAATTTAGCAGCAAATTTCGCCTTAAAACAGATAGCGAATTTTTGCGATCGCGAGCGTAGAATTTTGCCGCGGGATTTAAAATTTTGATATCGGTACGAGGTTAAATTTACAGGCGCGAGCGGAATTTGCGCGGTAAAATTCCATTTTGCTGCGAAATTTCACCTTAAAATTTTGCGGACGCGAAATTCTACACTGCAAGATTAACGCGGCGGAGACGGTGCCCGAGACGATTTTGTGAAGGCGCTTGGCGCGTTTGCGGCGACAAAGCATATTGCGGTTTCGATATACCGCAGAACTGCGTGTTTGGTAGCAGCAGCATGCGCCCCCGTTTAGGCGCGAATACATTTCGTTTCGCATCCAGAATGCGTTGCGGCGGAAAGCCGTTTGGAGCGCTGAAATTTTACAAAACGTGCGGCGCGATTAAATTTTACAATGCCGCAGGTAGTTTGCGACTAGCTGAGAAAGGGCTGTATGAATAGCGTGTGATCGGTTCGTTGGCGCTTTCGAGCCGTATTTGCAATATGACGAGGGTGGCGATTTTAAAATTTGCAGTATCCTGCGGTGCGATTAAATTTTAAAATTTTAAGCAGGACGGGCAAAACTGCCCTAGCGTGAAATTTTAGAAGCGAGTTTGAACTAAATTTTGAAAACTTGTTTTAGCGAAATTTTTAAAACGAGCCCGGCGCAAATTTCAAAAGCGGCGCGGCTGCGTCAAAATTTTAAAACCGCGCCTGTAAAAGCGATGAAATTTAAAAATTTTATAAAGGAAAACGATGGAAAAAAAAGAGATTTCACTCAAAACCAAAGGCGGCAAAAGCGCTAAAATCGACTTTTTGTATCAGTTCGACGATTCACTGCCGGTGGCGAGCTTCAAGCTAATTTTTAAAGCAAGCGGCGCGGTGAGTGAGAAGACCCCGGGGCTTGCGCGCATCTGCGCGGGCGTTTTGGGCGAGGGCTCAAAGACGCTAGGAGTGAGCGAATTTCACCGTAAGCTCGATATCCGCGCGGTCGAGATTAGCGCCACGAGCAATTTTGAGACCTTCAGCATCCAACTAAACTGCCTAAAAGAGCACTTCGATTTCGGCCTAGATATGCTGCGAGAGCTGCTTAGCAGGCCCAATCTAACGCCCTCGGTGCTTCAAAAGCTAAAGATGCAAACCATAGGCGAGATCGCCGTGCTAAAAAGCGAGTTTGATTACATCGCGACGTGCAACCTAAAAGCGCTTCTGTATCCGCGCACGAGGCTAGAGCGGCCGCTTATAGGCGACGAGGCGAGCATAGAGCGGATCACGATGAAGGACGTGCGGGAGTTTTTCGCCTCGCTGAATTTAGAGAATTTATACGTCGTTTTATGCGGCGACGTGAGCGATAAAAACCCGAAAATCGCGGAAATTCTAAGCCTTTTTGCAAGCGGAGAAAAGCGCGAGCTGCCGTTTTTCACGCCGAGCGATGCGAAAAAAATAAAGATCCAAAAGGAGCAGACGCAGCAGGCATACATCTACTTCGGTGCGCCCTTTGCGCTGCTAAAGGAGCAGGAGTTCATCGCAAACACCGCGCTTTTCGTGCTCGGAAGCAGCGGTTTCGGCAGCAGGCTGATGGAGCGCATCCGCGTTAAGCACGGGCTTGCGTACTCGGTCTATGCGCGCGGCGATTTCGAGCTTAGCCGCCGCGAGTTTTGGGGCTATCTGCAGACCAAAAACGAAAATTTACAAAACGCCGCCGCGCTCGTAAAGGCGGAGATCGCGAAATTTATCGCATCTGGCGTGAGCGAAGCGGAGCTGAAAAGCGCCAAAAAATTCCTAATCGGAAGCGCCGTGCTGCAAAAAGAGACGATGTTTAAGCGCGCGGCGATCGCGCAGAGCGAGTATTACAAGGGCTATGCATTCGGCGAGTTCGAGCGAAATTTAAAGCGCATCGAGACGCTAAAACTCGGGGCGCTCAACGATTTCATCAAGTCGCACGACGAGATTATGAACCTAAGCTTTTCCGTTATTTGCGACGAGGCCGCCGCAAAAAAGGGGCTTAAAATTTAGTCCGTCGCGGCACAGCGAGTGCATACCTGCGACCGGCCTAAGATTTGGGTAAATTTTAAAATTTGTAAAGCGGCACGGACGGCGCTAAATTTTACTTTTACGCTCCGTTTGCGTACAGCTTGTGCGTTTAAATTTAAAACCGCGCCTGCGTCGTGCTAAAATTTGCGGGGCTTTGCAGAAGCGGCAGGCTATCGCAAGCGAGTAGGGAATTTTAAATTTGCGGCGCAAACGGCGTTAAATTCTGCTTTTGCGCTCCGTTTGCAAGACGGCTTGTGCGCTCAAATTTAAAGCGGCGGATCAAATATACGCGTTTCATACGGCGCGGTAAATTCAAATAAATTTTGCGGGCGAGTGCGGCGGCACGGAGCAAAATTTATGCGCGATCTTCATGTCGCGGTCCGGGTATGCGGCTGCTGCGCGCGCACAGATTTTAAAATTTACGCGCAGTATTTGGCTGCGGCGAACGAATCGCTGCTCGCAAGCAGATCGCTGCCGTTTTGCACCGCGCCGGCGGTTTGTATGAGCTCTTTTGGTTTGCGAGCCGCCCGATAAAATTTTAAAACTGCGCCTGCAACGTACGATCAGCAGCGAGAGGCGCAACTTGCGGTGATGAGAACTCATACAGCATGTCGAATTCAAAGAGTGTTTCGTGTGGCGAGCGAATTTTAAAGGCGCCGTGCACGGCTCGGTAAAATTTCAGCGCGCAAAATCAAAGCCCGATTTCGCACGCCGCTTAC
>NZ_CALIJF010000190.1 GCF_938018035.1 uncultured Campylobacter sp.
AAATTCCAAGCCGCGACCGAATTCCCGCGCAACGAAAGGCGAACTACTCCGCCTTTTTTAGATTATCGGCGAGCAAAAACGCAAGCTCTAGCGCCTGATCTGCGTTTAGGCGCGGATCGCACTGCGTTTCGTAGCGCTGCTTTAGCGTCTCTTGCGTCACGTTAAACGAGCCGCCCGTGCACTCGGTGACGTTTTGACCGGTCATCTCAAGGTGAATGCCGCCCGCGTGCGTACCCTCCGCAGCGTGGATCTCAAAAAAGCTCTGAACTTCGCTTAAAATTTTAGAAAATTCGCGCGTTTTATAGCCGTTCGCGGCTTTGACGGTGTTGCCGTGCATCGGATCGATGCTGTATAGGATCGCCCTGCCCTCGCGCTTTAGCTCGCGTAAAATTTGCGGCAGCCGCGCGCCGATCTTATCCGCGCCCATGCGGATGATGACGTTTAGCCTGCCTGCTTCGTTTTGCGGATTGAGCTTGTCGCAAAGGCGCAAAATTTCATCCGCAGTGCCGCTTGGGCCGATCTTGACGCCGAGAGGGTTTTTGATACCGCTTAAAAAATGCACGTGCGCATCGTCCGCGCCGCGCGTGCGCTCGCCGATCCAAAGCATGTGCGCCGAGCAGTCGTACCAATCGCCGCTGGTGCTGTCGATGCGCGTCAGGCACTCCTCGTAGTGCAGCAGCAGCGCCTCGTGCGAGGTGTAAAGCACTGTCTCGGCAAGGCTCGGGGAATTTGCAGCGCTAAGTCCGCACGCCTCCATAAATTTAAGCGTGCGCGAAATTTCATCGCTGAGCTCGTTAAATTTAGCCTCCAGCTCGCCTTTTTTCAAAAAGCCCAAATTCCACTTATGCACCTCGTGCAGGTTCGCAAGACCGCCGCGAGAAAAGGCGCGCAGCAAATTCAGCGTCGAAGCGCTTTGATGATACGCCTCGATCATACGAGCGGGATCTGGCTTGCGCGCCGCTTCGTTAAACTCAAAGCCGTTGATTATGTCGCCGCGGTAGCTAGGCAGGCTCACGCCGCCCGCCTCCTCAAAGTCGCTACTGCGCGGCTTTGCGAACTGCCCTGCGATGCGACCCACCTTAACGACTGGACAACCCGCTGCGAAGGTAAGAATGATCGCCATCTGAAGCATTACCTTAAACATATCGCGGATATTATTCGCGCTAAAATCATTAAAACTCTCCGCGCAATCGCCGCCTTGAAGCAGAAATGACTTGCCCTCGCTGGCGCGCGCAAGCTCGGCCTTTAGATTGCGAACCTCGCCCGCGAAAATTAACGGCGGCAGCTTGTAAAGGCGCTCTTTAGCGGCCTGCACCGCACTTTCATCCTGATAGATCGGCTGCTGTAAAATTTTATAATCTTTCCACGACGTCCTACTCCAACTCATAGCCCCTCCTAAGTTTTGTAAAATTTCGCGATTATACCCAAATAAGCTTTTATTAACCCAAAAAATCTTAAAATAGCGCCTTTAGGCAATTTGGAAGGAATTTTATGGAAGAAAACCGCACGAAAGGGCTAATGCTTGCTCTCGCTACCTTTTTTATGTGGGGCGTTTTTCCGATATTTTTCAAGCTCATAAAGGACGTGGACGCGGTGCAAATTTTAGCGCATCGCGTCGTTTGGTCCTTCCTGCTGCTGCTCGTTTTTCTCTGCTTTACGCACCGCTTAAAAAACGTCGCGTGGCTTCTTAGTGCCCCTAAAATCGCTCTCACGCTGCTTTGTACGGGACTGCTTATCAGCACGAACTGGGGAGTTTATATCTACGCGGTAAATTCCGATCAAATTTTAGCCACCAGCCTCGGATATTTTATAAATCCGCTATTTTCGGTGCTTTTGGGCGCTTTGTTTCTGCACGAACGGCTAAGCGCGGCGGCTAAGCTTTCCCTGCTGCTAGCCTTTGCGGCTATCGGCGTGCAAATTTACGCGCTGGGTAGGCTTCCTATAATCTCGCTCGTGCTGCCGCTTAGCTTTGCATTTTACGGGCTCATACGCAAAAAAGTAAAAGTGCCTAGCTTTGAGGGGCTATTTTGCGAGACGACGCTGATGCTGCTGCCCGCGCTTGCGTTTCTGATCTACTGCGCGCTGAAAGGAAGCGGCGCCTTCGGCTTTAGCACAAGCGGTGCGCTGCTGTTTGCAAGCGGACTGATTACGATTTTGCCGCTGCTTACCTTCGCCGTAAGCACGCAGTATCTGCCGCTATCTACGATCGGCTTTATGCAATACATCAGCCCTAGCATGAGCATGCTAATCGCGGTATTTATCTACGGCGAGGAGCTTGAGACTTACAAAATTTTAAGCTTTTCGCTAATTTGGTTCGGGCTCGCGGTCGTGGGCTTGGACGGCTTAAGGAGAAAAAATGGCTAATTTCGCTTTGATGTTCGCAGTCGCCCTTGCGGTAGGCGCGCTCGTGTATTTTCAGGTCCAAAAGGCTTCCGCGCGCGCAGACGCCGCAGATCCCGAACTTAACTCGCAAAGATATATGAAATTTTGCGATATTTTAGAGGACAAACTGCGAGATCTAAAGCGGCTAGAGCTGCGCGATGAGGGGGCTCGCGAGAGTTATCTAGACGAGCTTGAGGCCCTTAGCAAGGAGTTAGTCTATATCAAAACGATGCATCAAAGCAACCTAAACCCCGCCGTGTGGGAGGG
>NZ_CALIJF010000191.1 GCF_938018035.1 uncultured Campylobacter sp.
TTAATGTCGTAGCTGAAATTTTTCAAAAAATATATACGTAAAGCTTCGCGCTCGGCGCAGCTAGGACGGATGCAAAAAAATACCGCCGCGCCCGTATCGTCCCTCCCGCGCAGTAGCAGGCAGTCGCACAGTCGTAGCCCTGCTCGTCCGTCTAGCCTTCGCGCGACGACGAGTTTTGAGGCGATCAAAATCGCAAAAATGCCCGCCGCTGCATAGATCGCAGCTTCGGCAAAGCCGAATTTGATCGTCAAAAACACGCCCGCGACGTATGCGAAAAGAAGCAAGAATTTTAAAATTTCTTGCAGTTTCAAAAACCGCTCGTAGCTTATAAACGGCACGCGAAACGTCCGCACGAAGCCAAACGACGGCTCTATCAGATCGACGCATCCAAGCATAAGATCGTATTTGTCTAGCCCTCTGCGAAAGGATATTTTAAGCTCGTCAAATTCCACGCGCGCCACCTCTTTGCTGCCGCTTCGCAAATAAAGTAACGCCAAAAACAAAAAAACGATCGTCAGGCTGGGTTTGGCTCGCTGCGAGCGTAGCGGGCTGTCCGTGTAAAACAGCTCCCCCGATCCGCCGATGTCCAAAGAGATAAAAATGCAAAAAAACGCAAGGATAGAGGCGGAGAAAATTCTATAAAACGTATCGTCGCAGATGAGGCTGAATTCGGGCTTTTGCATCAGTTTTTGTATAGCGGCGCGTCGGTGATTTTAAATCTAAATTTATTGCCCGCGCCGATAAATCTCACGAAGCTCGCTACGTCAAATCCCTGCTGCGGCGCGCTTAGCGGCGGTTTAGCAAGGATCTCGAAGCTTAGCCCCGCGTAGTTGAAAAACTTGCCGCAGCGCCGAAAACCGTGCCTGCCGTAGAATTCTATGCGGCGTAGGCGCTGCGCGAGGTTGGGCGCGTCCTCGTGCGGTGGCTCGACATCAAGGACGATTTGCGCGCGCGGATTTTGCGTGACGATGAGAGCGAGCAGCCTTGAGCCGATCCCTAGCCCGCGAAATTTCGCATCGATACCGAGGTAGGCCACGTAAAAAATCCCGCTCTCTTCGCCGCTTGGAATTTCACTCTCATCGTAGTGCGAAATTTTGCTTTCTGCGGCGATCGATAAAATTTTGCTCTCCGCGGCGTTTAATGAAATTTTATCCCTTTTGACGCCTGATAAAATTTTGCCGCCCGCACTGCAAATAGAACCGTCCGCGGCGATTGGAGTTTTGCTATCTACGCCCGCATTTAAAATTTCATCGCCACTAAAAGGCTTTGTTTTTCGGTCTGCGATTTTACCAATCGTATCGTTTGAAAATTCTGCTTCTGAAAATTTTATTTCGCCGCTTAAAATTTCATCTCCTGCGCCGTCAAATTCCGCGCCGCTATGGGCTTTGGATTTTAAAATTTTATCTGCATTTAGGCGCGGCGGCGGCTGTTTGTGGTGCGAAACCGTGCGCTTGTAGGTCTGCTCGGTTCTATAGACGAAAAAGCCAACCAGTTCCTCGCCGCTTAAATTTTGCGCCG
>NZ_CALIJF010000192.1 GCF_938018035.1 uncultured Campylobacter sp.
TTGCAGGAGCAAATTTTACTACCATCGCGCCGATATTTCGCCAAAATTTAGCGATGTCAAGTCCGATTACACGAGCATAGTAGATATTCATCACGCAGATATTTAGCAAGGTAATCGCAAAAGCCGTGCCGCACGCAGCGCCCACGCCACCGTAAGCCTTAGCTAGCGGGATAGAAATAGCGATATTTACGAGCGTGACGCAAAACGCGGCGATTGAGCGAAATTTAACTTTGTTTTTTGCCTGAAGCACGGCTAGGCCTAAATTTTGAATCAACGGCACGCTTACTGGAAGCACCAAAATAAGCGCGATTGCGTATGAAATTTCATAATTTGCGCCAGCCCATAGCACGATAAACTCTCGTCCAAAAATCACCAAAAGCGACGCGATAAAAAATATCACGTAAAATTGCAGCCTGCCTATTTTGATAAATTCTGCGCTAAGCTCGGAATCGGTGGAGTTTGCAGAGACCATTTTGGCGATTTTAGGAAGCATTACGCCGCTAATGGTGAGCGAAAGCGTGACGAAAGTGGCATTTATCGTGCTTGCTACGGCATACGTGGAGACCGCTGTAGCGCCTGCAACCGCGCCTAAGATAAAATTATCGACATTCCAGTTTACTTGATCGACTACGATGCCTAAAAATATAAAAAACGAGTAGCCAAAAATTTGCTTAAGCGTGGAGGCGTCGAAATTTCGCACGCTTATCACGGGCGAGACTTTGCTCTTGCAATAGATGAAATCTGCCGCGACGCAGATTAAATTTACCGCCGTAGCGATGATTACGATCGCGATAGCCTTATATCCCAAAAGTAGCGCAGGCACCGCAGCTAGCGGCAGAGCGATCGTACGAAAGATCCCAATTAGCTTGATAAATACGAAATTCTCATGCGCCGTAAGGATCGACGAATAGATGCTAAAAGGAAAGCTAATCGCTAAATTTGCAGTTAGTAGCATTAGCATAATGCGAATTTCGCCCATCTCACTAGCGCTTAGCTTAGCGCCAAAAATCGCGTGCAGATTGGCTAGCAGCGCAGCTCCTGCAAGCACGATCACCGCGCTCATCACTAAATACACACTAAAGATCGTTCCGTGCAGCTTATGCATGCGCTCCACTTCGCCGCTTGAGGTGTATTTGGCGGTATAGACCGTCACGGCGTTACCAAAGCCTAAATCCAAAATCGCCAAATAGCCGATAACGCTACTCGCTAAAGAATATAGCCCAAACTCGCTCTGCCCTAGCGCCCGCAGGAAAAACGGCGTATAAACCAAAGTAAGTATCGTAGAAACAAAGATATTTACATACGATAGCACGACGCCGAGCTTACGCTGCGCGGCTTCGGGGGCGTTTAGAATTTTAAGCAAACAAGGCTTCCTTTCGCTCGCCGCTATTAAACGCGGCAGAGTAAAATTTTAAAATTTCAAATCGCACTTTCACGCTAGAGCCTAGAGCTTCTTTTCCCAATTAAGCGCGCTTAGGATGATCTCATCCAGGCTCTCGTGCTCAGGCTGCCACGAAGTTTTGGTGCGAATTTTATCCGCGTTTGAGATGAGGCAGGCAGGATCGCCCACTCTGCGCGGAGCGATCTGCACTTTAAAATCCACGCCGCTTACTTTTTTAGCTTCATTGACGACCTCTTTTACGCTAAAGCCCGTGCCGTAGCCTACGTTAAAGACCGCGCTGTCGTTACTTTGCAGATAATCAAGCACCGCTAGATGCGCGCTTGCAAGATCCTCTACGTGGATGTAGTCGCGGATGCAGGTGCCGTCCTTGGTGTCGTAATCATCGCCGAAAATACTCATCTTATCGCGCTTACCGACGATAGTTTGGGTCGCTACCTTAATTAGATGCGTCGCGTTCGGGTAGTTTTGCCCGATCGTGCCGTCGCTAGCGGCTCCTGCAACGTTGAAGTAGCGCAAAATTCCATATTTAAAATTCGGATTTGCCGCAGCCGCGTCTTTTAGCACCCACTCGACCATCAGCTTGCTTCTGCCGTACGGATTGATCGGATTTTGCGGAGTTTCCTCGCTTACTTGCGGGACGCCTGGCTCGCCGTAAGTCGCCGCAGTGGAGCTAAAGATAAAGTCTTTCACGCCGTATTTATTCGCAAGCGCGATCAAATTCATCGCGTTGGCGGTGTTGTTTAGATAGTATTTTAGCGGATTTTGCGTGCTTTCAAAAACCTCGATAAACGCCGCAAAGTGAATGATCGCGTCAAACTTCTCGCGCTTAAAAAGCTTCTCGATCGCAGGGGTGTTTTCTAGGCTTTCCTGCACGAACTCAAACTCGCCTATCTTGCGAAGCGCCTCGATCGCTCGCATCGAGCCTTTGCAAAGATTATCCAGTATGACGACGTCGTGGCGGTTTGCTTCTAAAAGCGCCTTTGCGACGTGGCTGCCGATGTATCCCGCGCCGCCTGTGATTAAAATTTTCATCTATTCTCCTTCGGATCAAATTTATCAAAACACGCGATTATAGCCCCTTAGATTAAATCGCCGGTCGCACGCGCAAAAATACGGGGAAGCGCGGCTTTTTCTCGCGGGTTAAATTTTGGTATTGATAGGTGATGATCGTGCCCACCCTAGGCGGATTTGCCCGCATTTCGTCGCTAAAGCCCGTGCCTACTTTAAATTTCACCCCGCTACGTAGATCTACACAGCTAAGCGAGCCCATCTTGCCCTCGTTTTTGCCGTAGCCGGGGTTGATTTTTACGACCTTGCAATCGCTATCGTGCGTCTTTTTGTATTTTAAAATTTTATCGCTGCGGCCGCTTTCATAAAGCGCGTTTGGATCGCGCAGCACGACGCCTTCGCCGCCTGCTGCGATAACGCGATCAAAATACGCCTGCACGTCGGCATGCGTACTTACCGGAGTTTGCTGCACGATGAGTAAATTTTGCGCGCCGCTTGAAGCGATAAAATTTCTTAAAATTTCCATCTTCGCGCTTAGGTTTTTCTGCTCTTTCGGCAGGTCAAACGCGTAAAATTTCACCCTGCTCCACCGCTCATCGGGCACGCTAGAAGAGACGATCGAGACGAGCTGCTCAAACTCCCCGCGCGCCGTGTATAGCTCGCCGTCGACGAAAAACGGCGGAAAGCCCGCGCTCCAGCCCTCGGGGGCGTTTATGATCTTGCCGCGCCTGGAGCGCAGATTTTTGCCGTCCCAGATCGCGCGCACGCCGTCTAGCTTCTCGCTGATGACCCAGCCCGTGATATTCATGCCGGGAACGTATTCTTTAAGCAGCATCGGTTTAAATTTAGCCTCATCCGCAACCGCGCCGCAGAGCAAAAACAGCGCACCCAAAATCGCGCCTTTTAAAATTTTAAAAATTTCACTTCGCATATGCCGCTAGCTCCCTTTCTATAAAGTCGCAAAAAACGGGCGTATAGCTCATGCCCGCGCTCTCTTTTTGCAAAAATTCGCCCATCACCGCGATGTAATTCAGATAATCGTCCTTGGTGATCTTACCGCGCAAAAGCTCGTATTTCAAAAACAGCCAGTAGGTGTTGAGCACGTCGGATCTGCAGTACTCGTCTATCTTGGCCTGCTCGCCGCCGTAATACAGCTGCAGGACCTGATCGCCGTGCACGTCGTATTTGCCGGGCAAGCCCACGCTGGCGCAGATATGATCGAGCTTGAGCCCGCGAACGGCGCCAAAATCGCTGATGTGATCGAGCAGATCCAGATGAAACCGCCCGTCGTAGCGGCTGCGGTAGTTCTCCCATTTGCTCTTGTTGTTATCGCGATCGTTCGTCTCAAAATACGCCGCGGCGCTTAGATCGTAACACATCGCGCGCGCCATAATCATCGGCAGATCGAACCCGCGCCCGTTGAAGCTCACGAGCCGCGGATTAAAATCCTCGATGAAGGCTAGGAATTTTGCGATTTTATCGCGTTCGCTCTCGCCATCAAGCGTCGAGACGCGCAAAAACCTGCCGAATCCGTCCGCCATCACGGCGCTAATGCTAACGACGCGATGGAAGCAGACGGGCAAGAATTCGCTGCCGGTTTTTTCTTTGAAAATCTCCATCGCCCTAAGCGAGAGCAATTTGTGGTTTAAAATTTTGCTTTTATCCGCGTTAAAGATCAATTGCTCGCCGTAAATTTTAAAATTTAGCGCGTTTAACGCGGCGTCTTGCGCGGAATTTGAAGCGGGATTTTCGCTCTTTGAGCTTTGGAGCGTAGAGCTTTTCGCCGCAAAGCTCTGAGACGCAGGGCTTCGGAGCGTGGAATTTTCTATCGCGGCGTCCTGTGTCGCGGAGCTTTGAGGCGCGGTATCGTCGTAGGTTAAATTTAGCGACGCGGAATTTTTGAGCGCCGTATTTTGCGGCGCTAAATTTTCGCTTACAGAATTTTCTTGCGCTAAATTTTCAGCAGAATTTTCACTCGCGAAGCTTTGAGACGCGACGTCTTGCTGCGTAAAGCTTTGCGGTGCAGAATTTTGCTCGGAATTTTCTATTTTAAAATTCTGCTCCGCCGAATTTACAGCAAAATTTAAAGACGCGCTTTGCTTCTCGCTGCCGATCTTTTGCGAGAGCTGCGCGTCAAGAAGCTTTGCGAAGCTTTTTTTATCGAAAGACTCGAAGCAGCCCGCGATCGCGTCCTCATCCAGCACCCGCACCAGCGCCGCTACGTCGGGGATCGTCTCGCAGTCGAATACGCAGATATAATCCTTTTTCATTAAGCTCCTTCCTGGCGGCTTTTACCGCTTTTTTCAAAAACGGCTCTGAAATAATCCTCTATCTCCATGCCGTTTTTAGGTATGCTCGCTAGACCTAGCTCCTCGCTCATCCAAGGTTCTCATCGCCGCTTCCAATCTTAAAATTTTACGCTGCCGTATTTTCGCGGCAAAAGGGGCGTGCGCGGAGGCGCGGCAAATTTCGCTACCGCTCGCCGCGACGCAATTACCGTGAGCAAAAGCGTGCCGGTAGTTAAATTTATCTTTCGATCAAGCGCTTGATACCCGGCAAAAGCTCGCCGGACGCCTCGCAAATCCTGCTTCGCAGCACGCTAAAATCGCCGCAGTAATCGCCCAGAAGCTGCAAAATATCGTCTCTGATGGCTTGTGAGCGCTCGCTCAGAAGCAGCTCCTGCAAAAGGGCGAAAATTTCGCTCTCATGCGCCAGCGTGCAGCCGTAGTAGGGATCAAGGTAATAATCTAGACACAACAAAAGCGAGGCTTTCTCGGCCTCGTCATCACCTCGCAAAACGGCGGCGATGCCCTCTACGCCGCCCTCTGCTATCCGCCTATGACTATCGTCGTAAAAAACTGCGCGCGTCAAATTTAGCCTTTTTGCATGCCGCTTATTCGGTCTTGCCCGCATCCCACGCAAAGATCGTGTTGCCCTCGGCGTCGGTCGCTACGTCGCCCATGCCCATGATGTTGTAGCCGCAGTCGACGTAGTGCACCTCGCCGGTCACACCGCTAGCTAGATCGCTAAGCAAATACATCGCGCTGTTGCCGACGTCATGCGTCGTGACGTTGCGTTTGAGCGGCGCGTTGATCTCGTTGTAGCGTAAAATCATCCTAAAATCGCCGATTCCGCTTGCGGCAAGCGTCTTGATAGGGCCCGCGCTGATAGCGTTTACGCGGATACCGCGCGCGCCAAGATCGTGAGCGAGATAGCGCACAGAGCTTTCAAGAGCTGCTTTTGCGACGCCCATAACGTTGTAGTGAGGCACAAATTTCGGTCCGCCAAGATATGTGAGAGTAAGGACCGAGCCGCCCTCTTTTAGCACAGGAAGTACCGCGCGCGTGAGGCTTAGCAGTGAATAAACGCTCGTGCCCATCGCAATGTCAAAGGCCTCTTTTGTAGTGTTTACAAACTCGCCCTCTAGCGCTTCTTTTGGCGCATAGGCCACTGCATGCACGACGAAATCTATCTCGCCAAGATCCGCTTTTATGCGATCCGCAAGACCGTCTAGGTGGGCTTGGTTATTTACGTCAAGCTCGTAGACGAATTTACTCCCAAACTCCTCCGCGATCGGCTCTACGCGTTTTTTCAGCGCGTCGTTTAGATAGGTAAACGCCATCTGCGCACCCTGCGCGTGACAAGCTTCGGCGATGCCGTAAGCGATGGATTTGGCGTTAGCGACGCCGACGATGAGGCCCTTTTTTCCTTTTAAAATCATTATTTCTCCTTTCTAATTTTGCTTGGCTTTTGAGCGCTTTTTGGCGATTTTGTTAAAATTTTGCTCGGCAGACTATATGTCTAGCCTACGCAAAATTTTAACTGCAAAGCCCCAAAAATCATCTCAAAATCCTTCGCAATTTGACTTAAAATTCTATAAATTAAAATTCTCAAAATCTCGCGAAACGCCAAATTTTAAATGCAATTCGATAGCGGCAGTATCGTGAGATGTATTTTAATGTTATGCAGAAATTTTAAATCAAGACTAGGCGCATAGCCTGTCGCGGACTTAAAATTTCAAACTCATTAAAAGACGCTCACGAGACGACGTGTATAAGCTCCAAAAACTTCGAGGCGTCCCAGCTCGCCGTCCCCACTAACACCCCGCCGCAGCCTCTTATCGCGCAAATTTTTGCGATATTTTCAGCATTCACGCTGCCGCCGTAAAGTAGCGGCGCGGGGCTTTTAGCGCGCAAGAAATTTAGCATTCTTTCGATCTGCTCACACTGCGCGCTTCTGCCCGTGCCGATCGCCCAGACGGGCTCGTAGGCTAGTACTAAGCTCGGATATTTCAGATCGATACCCTCAAGCTGTGCCGCTACGAAATCCTCGCTGCGGTTTTGCGCAAATGCCGCCTCGTCCTCGCCGACGCAAAAGACGATGCGCCAGCCCTGCGCTGCGGCAAAACTGAATTTCTCTCTTATCAGCTCTGCGCTCTCGCCCAAAATAGCGCGCCGCTCACTATGTCCAATAAGAACGGTTTTGATGTCAAATTCCGCCAGCATATCGCCGCCGATCTCGCCCGTAAAGCTGCCGTGCGCGGCAGGATAGAAATTTTGCGCGCCTTGAGTAAAATTTTTCACCCCCGTGCAAAATGCGCTAGCAGGAGGAAAAACTAGAATTTCATCCTCGCGCGAAATTCCGCCCGATAAGCCTTCATCTAAAGCTTTAGCGTACCGCTCAAAGCTAGCGCGGGTATGGTTGCATTTAAGATTCGCTGCTAGTATCATCACAGCTCCATTTTAGTAGTAAGCACTCGCACGCCCGGCAACTCCTTGCCTTCGATGAGTTCTAAGCTCGCGCCGCCTCCGGTAGAAATAAAAGTCATATCATCGGCGTTGCCCGCGCGTTCGACAACATCTGCAGTATCGCCACCGCCCACTACGGTCGTGGCGTCGCTATCTGCGATCGCGTGCGATATATGTAGGCTACCACGAGCGAATTTATCGATCTCAAAAACTCCCATCGGTCCGTTCCACCAGATCGTTTGCGCATCGTCTAGGGCTTCTTTAAAAAGCGCTACGGTCGCAGGCCCGATATCTAGCCCCATCCAATCGCTTGGAATTTCTTGGACGGTAACCTTTTTTGTAACGGCATCTTGCGAGCATTGCGGAGCTGCGACGGCATCGACAGGGATATAAATTTTAACCCCAAGCTCTTTGCCGCGGCGCAAGATATTTAGTGCGTCAGATATAAGATCCTCCTCTAAAAGCGAATTACCGATGTCATATCCGACGGCTTTTAAAAACGTAAATGCCATGCCGCCGCCGATGATGAGCTTATCGACTTTAGGAAGTAAATTTTTAAGCGCCTGAAGCTTGCCGCTTACTTTGCTACCGCCCGTTACGGCTACGAAAGGACGCGCAGGATCTTTAATAAGGTCTTTGGCAAATTTTATCTCTTTTAGCAGCAAAAATCCCGCCGCCTTGTGCGCCTCATCGTAGAATTTCGTAATCGCCTCCACCGAAGCATGCGCGCGGTGGCATACGCCAAAAGCATCGTTGATATAAAATTCCGCGTAGCTTGCGAGCCTCTTAGCTAGCGCCTCGTCGTTTTTGCTCTCGCCCTTTTCAAAGCGCAGATTATCCAGCAGAAGCACTTTGCCCTTTTTAAGCGAATTTACCGCAGCTCCAGCTTCCTCGCCCGCGACATCAGAGACAAATTTTATCTCGCGTTCCAAAAGCCTAGATAGCCTCTTTACCACAGGCTTTAGGCTAAGTCTTTCTTCGTATCCGTTTTTCGGGCGTCCTAAGTGGCTGGCTAAAATTACCGCGCAGCCCTCGTCTAAGCAATATTTAATCGTAGGGATAGACGAACGGATGCGACGATCGTCCGTAATATTGCAAAACTCATCCATCGGCACGTTAAAATCGCACCTGATAAAAACGCGCGCGCCGTCTTTAAATTTCAAATCTTTAATCGAAAGAATTTCGCCCATCTTATTTCCTTCTTTTTGCCGCATATAGGGCTAAATCGATGAGGCGCTCGCTATATCCCCACTCGTTGTCATACCAGCTCATCACTTTTATCAGATTGCCGTCAATTACCTGCGTGCAGTCGCTAGCTACGATGCTGGAGTATTCTGAAGTACAAAAATCGCTGCTGACACGGCTATCGTCGTCTACGAGCAAAATTCCTTTCATCTCTTTAGCGGCATAGCGGCGGAAAATTTCGTTTAGCTCCTCGGCGCTCGTCTGCTTGCGCGTTAGCACCGTTAGATCAACCATCGAAACGTTAGCTACCGGCACGCGCACAGATTTTCCGTGCATCTTACCGCTTAGCTGCGGAAGTACCTTACTAATCGCTTTTGCCGCACCCGTCGTAGTCGGAGCGATATTAAGAGCCGCGGCGCGTGAACGGCGAAAATCCTTGGCTTTTACATCGACTAGACTCTGTCCATGTGTATAGGCGTGAATCGTCGTCATCAGACCCTTTTCGATGCCAAGCTCATCGTCTAAAATTTTTGCAATCGGAGCCAGACCGTTAGTGGTGCAGCTAGCGTTTGAGATGACGCGCTGTCCTGCATAAGCGCCCTCATTAACGCCGATTACGAAAGTAGGCGTATCATCCTTGGCAGGCGCGCTCATTACGACTACGCCGATACCGTTATCTATGAACGGCTTGCATTTTTCGCTCGTTAAAAACGCACCAGTACATTCAAGCACAGCTTCTGCACCATCGCCCGCAAAATCAAGCTCCGCAGGCTCTCTGGTGGAATAGACACGGATTTTTTTGCCGTCTACGGCTATGCATTCGTCGCTTAGAATTTCTACTTTTTTACGAAACTCGCCGTGAACGGTGTCGTATTGAAGCAGGTATCTCGTAAGCTCGCGCTTAGCGGTATCGTTGATCGCCACAAGCTCCACATCGTCCCTGCTTAGCGCAATTCTAGCCGCGCACCTACCGATCCTTCCAAAGCCGTTAATTGCGATTTTTACTGCCATAAGGTTCTCCTTATTTGGGATGTTTTCAGCTGGAATTTTACTAAATTTGGGTTAATCTTTGATTAAATAAAAAGTCGCGAAATCTAGGATTTACTTTTTGGCTATATAATTCGCGAACTTTTTTTAAAGGAGAAAAAATGAGACGAATTGTATTCTCGTCATTAGCGGCAATCGCGATTTTAAGCGGATGCAGCCAACCTAAGGCCGATACGGCTCCGCAGCAAAAGCAAGAGCCTGTAGCGCATACGATCGTATTTCTGCTCGGAGAGACCGGAGATAAGCGCATCAGCCTTAGCTCGAACGATATGTTCGCAACGGGCGTGTTAACCGACGAAAAAGGCAAAAAGCATAATCTTAAACGCGCGGCTTCCGCAAGCGGCATAATGCTTACGAACGACGAAGGCATCGAGCTTCTTTTCAAACGCGGAGAGGGAGTGTATACACCGGGAAAAGGCAAGAAGGATATTCCGGTAACCTACACCGAGCACGAGCACAAAAGCGGCGAAATGATGTAGCCGCGGCGGGGTTAAATTTAAGCGCCCTAAAAAGCGAATTAAATTTAACCCCTCATTTCTAAATTTCGACTTCTTTATCCATAGCAAAATTTAACCCTCGTTTCGATCTCTTTGATCTGCAATAATATTTAACCTTTTATTTTCGCTTCTTTCATCTACGTAAATCAAGCTTTTTTGTAAATTTAAGCTCTCGCTTGCCAAAAGCAAGCTTCGCAAACCCGAAATATCTAAATTTTAAAATCTCCATTTAATTTGCGCTCTACCCACGAATTTTTAGTTTTAAACCGAATTTCACTTCAAATTCGATAAACTGCGCTGAAATTTTAGCAGACCGGTGCAAATACGGCGTAAAATAGATCATTTAGCGAGATTGCCGCATGGATAGCATTAAATTTTACCTAAACGATTACGAAATTGAGGGTGAAAGCTTTACCGAAGTCGTCGCTGCGATAAACGGCGAGCCACTGCTTGAGCTGATTAAACGGCGCGAGCAAAGCTTTGTGGCGAAAGAGGGGCAAGCTAGCATCGTGGGAAGCTACGCCTACTTAAACTTGATCGATTTTGAGGAGCTATTTTTACGCGCGGCGCTTGAGGCTGATTTGGCGCAAGATGAGCGAGATGTCGTTCTACTGGGCTGTCCGTGCGGGATCTGGAGCTGCTGGTATCTCACGCTTAAGATTAAATTTGAAACGGAGACGGTTAAGCTTTACGAGTTTAAAAACCCGCGCCGCAAAGATTGGCAGTATGGGCTTGAGTTTAAATTTGACCGCGTGAGCTTTGTGAGCGAAATTTCTAAAATCGCCTCTTTTAATAAGCTATAAAATTCGCAAATTTAACGGCACGCTCGAAACTGCGCCGAAACAAACCTACCTTTGCCTCGGCAAAATTTAGCTTTAAAGCGGAATGGCTGCCGCACAAACTCATAGTATTAAAATTTTTGCCTCGCTGTTTCGCAAAACATCCAGCAAAATATCATAAAATTTGCCCAGCCTTAGCTTTAAAATTCCGCCCCTTTTGATGACGACAAAAACCTGCCCGCCTCGCTCGCCCAGCGCGTCGTAAAGCGCGTCTAAATTTGCGATGTATTCGGGCTTGAAATTTAGTGCCGCGGCAAATAGCGCGAAAATTTGATCTTTGCGCCTAATCTTTGCGCCGTCGATGATGATCTTTGCGGCGCGGCACGTTTTAAAATTTAAACTCATTGCACGCGCTCGAAGCTTTCATAATGATCGGCGGTGTAAAAGATCAGCCCGTCGTTTGAAAATATCAGCCGCTTCGCGCCGCGCGGACCGCCGCGATACTCGATGTCGCACTCGCGCCAGATCCGCCCCTTTTTATCAGGTAGTCTGCGCTCAAAATTGCCGAAGCGATCGCCGCCGATGCTCTTGCCGCACGCGTATCGCCACAGATCGCCGCCCTGCCAGCCAAGCTCACCGGCCTGCTTTTTCGTGATAAAATTTTGCGGCAAAGAGCCCGTACGGCGGATATGAGCGCTCACGCACTCCCTGCTTATGCAGGGCTCGTCCGCGAGCTGATTTTTAGAATTTGCGTCTGGATTTTGAGAGTCCGAAGCTTCATAATCTGCGCTGCGCCGCCTGTGAGCGTCCGCCTCATCTTTAGGATTTACGGCGGCGGACTCGTTTACTTGCGGATGAGATTTTAAATCTCCTAGATCTGCCCCGCCGTCTGCGCTTCTTGCGCCGCTCTCATTTTTTGCGTCGGCGCTGCTTGCAGGATTTTCGGAACTTGAAATTTTACGATCGGTGCTGCTTTTTAAATTTTGCACGCCGCTTTTACGCGACGCAGCATCCAGGGTTTTGGAGGTAAAAATCCGCTCATCTTTAGCCGCGGGGCTGCGCGAATTGGAGATGAAATTTAGCGCCAAAAGAAGTGCTGCAAAAATTGCGAGCGGGATCAGCTTTTTTGCCACCGCTAGCCTCTTTTGCGGGTCGCGAAGCGAAAATAGAGCACGATCGCCGCTACTATCGCGCCTAGAGCCAGCGGAGCGATCCACGGCGCGTCCTTGACATGCGCATAGAGCCCGCGCACGAAATCGCCCGCGTAATAGCTCAGTAACCCCACCACAAGCGCCCAAATGAGCGAGCTTACGGCATTGATGACGCTAAATTTTAAAAACGAATATTTTGTAATACCAATCGCGATCGGCACGAGGGTTTTGAGGCCGTAGATAAATTTTTTAATCAAAATGATACGGTCGCCGTATTTACGAAACAAAATCTGTGCCAGAGCGAGATTGCGGCGCTGTTTGCGCAGATATGGCATGATCTCTTTTTTATTGTAGCGGCTTACTAAAAACAGCCCCGAATCGCCTATGAAGTTCGATATGCAGGCGATTACGATGCATAAAACGATATTGAGCTCGCCGGCCGAGCTTAGCACGCCCGCCGCCGCAAGCGCCAAAAATCCTCCGCCCAGCGAATATAAAAACAGTATCAGATACCCCCACGTATGGAGGTTTGCAAACATCGATTCCATCAAATCCTTTCATTAGATCGTATAAAATTCTATAAATTTTGACTAAAGCAGCTTTAAAATTCGGCGCGAAAGCTTCACTCCAACATCCCACGACGCCACTTGATTTTGTTGCGACATTAAATTAAAATTCCGAGCAGCTGTCGCGAAATATAAAATTTCGCCGCAAAATATCAAGCGAAATTCTAAAATAAAATTTCTAGGCATCAAGTAAAATCACCGCAAAATTTAGCGGTAAAATTTTGCGACTATAAATTTAATGACAAAATTTCGACTTCTTTAGAATTCAAAGTAACTTGCGAATTACGAAGGATTTACGCGATATCTTCAAATGCCTCCCACCCCGCGAATTGCAATAAAATTACGCACCTAAGTCTATTATTCTGCAGAAATTACGCGAGCAAAATTCCAAGCCGCTAATAAAACGCTCATAAAGCAAAATTTTTCGCTAAGCTATGCGCCTTAGCATTTCTAGCTAAATTTTACTCATCTGCGCCAATTACTCGCATCAAAAGCGCATAGCCCTCAGTATTTGGATCAAAAGCGCGGTCATTTTTGGTCTCCAGCACCGAACCGCCCAGGCTCACGCCAGCGAATAATCCGCCTTTGTTCGTAAAGACGTACATATCTTGATTTAGTACGTCTAGTGCGCCCGAGTCCGCGCTGTAATTGCCCGCGACCGCCGTCGCATCGCCCGAAAGCGTGATTTGGGAATTTCTCATTTTTTGGATCACATCGTCATGCATTACGAAAATAACTAGATAATTATCCTCATAGCCGATCTGAAGTCCTACGCTGGCGCTGCTGATCTCAGCGCCGCTAACGCTATGCGCGCCGTCGTCATTGTAAATGATGATCCCCTCGCCATACATGCCGCCTATGATGAAGCCTAGCTTCTTAACGCTCGGAAATATCACTATCGCGCGGGCTTGCTGCGCTAGGTATTTATACTGCGCGTTCGTGCGCATCACCGACGAATAAGCGCTCGCGCTATCAATGATGAGCTCATCCTCGGCAAATGCCGCGCTAAAAAGCAAAAATAAAGCGATTATAAATTTTTTCATTTCATACTCCTTATTTGGCTATCTCGACCGCGCGAAGCTCGCGTATGACGTTAACCTTGATCTCGCCCGGGAATTGGACCTTATCTTGGATATCCGAAGCGATCTCTTTAGCCACCAAAACCGCCTCGTCGTCATTCATAAGCTTAGCATTTGCGATGACGCGAATCTCGCGACCTGCGTTGATCGCGTAGGCTTGCTTGACGCCCGTTTTGCTCATCGCGATCGCTTCGATGTCGCTAACGCGCTTTAGATAGCTCTCTAGCACCTCTCGTCTAGCGCCCGGGCGCGCGGCGCTTAACGCGTCTGCCGCACAGACCGCGGCGCTTTCTACGCTAGTCGCCTCCTCGTGGCCGTGGTGGGCGTAGATCGCGTTTATCACCACCGGATGCTCTTTGTAGCGGCGGCACACCTCGGCGCCCAGATCTACGTGCGAGCCCTCGTATTCGTGAGTTAGCGCCTTGCCGATGTCGTGAAGTAGGCCCGCTCGCTTGGCTAGCTTTTGATCTCCGCCCGTTTCTGCGGCGATGATGCCCGCAAGGTGCGCGACCTCAAGGCTGTGCGCAAGGGCGTTTTGTCCGTAACTGGCGCGAAATTTAAGCTTGCCGATGAGTTTTAAAATTTCCGGATGAATTTTACTAAGACCTAGATCCATTACGATATTTTCACCCTCTTCAGCGATGCTGGCTTCAAATTCGTCGCTTACTTTTTTGTAGATGTCTTCGATGCGCGCAGGCTGAATTCTGCCGTCTTCGATAAGCGTTTCGATGACGCGAACGGCGATGGCGCGACGGTAGAGATTGTGCGAGCTTACGATGATCGCATTGGGGGTATCGTCGATGATAACGTCCACGCCAAGAGTCATCTCAAGCGCCTTTATGTTGCGCCCCTCTTTGCCGATGATGCGGCCTTTAAGCTCGTCATTTTTGATATTTACGACGTTGATAAGCCGTTCTGCCGCAAACTCGCCCGCGAAGCGCGACGTAGCCTGCGCCAAAATATAATTCGCTTTTTTTCGCGCCTCTTTTTTGGCTTCCTCTTCATACTTTCGTACTATGTGAGCAATGTCGGTGCGGCTTTGCTCCTCGACTTTCTTAAGCACCTGCGCGCGCGCCTCATCCTGAGTAAAGCCCGCCACGCGCTCCAAAACTTTAAGCGCTTCGGCTAGCTTCTCTTCATAGCTTTTCTTTAAATTTGAGCCCTCTTCGTAGAGGAATTTAGCCTCTTTTTTGGCGCTTTCGAGCTCTTTTTTGCTGTCTTTTAAAATTTCTTGCTCGGTTAGAAGCGCGTGCTCCTTTTTACCGAGCTCGTCAAATTTAACGTTAAATTCCTTCTGCAGTTTGCTTGCTTTATCTTCGTATTTTTTCTTAGCTTCAAACTCAGCTTCCTGCACCGAAATTTTAGAATTTCGCAAGATGCCCTCGGCTTCAAATTCTATAGCTTTGGCTTTAGCTTTAGCTTGTTCGACGAAGAAATCGTAGTTGGCGTTATTGATCTTTCTAGCTACTAAGTATCCTATGCCAGCGCCCACCGCAAGAGCGCACAAGGCGATTAAAATCTCTATCATACTTTCCTCTTTTTAGGTAATTTTGGCTCGGAGTTATGTAAAAATCGCCCTTTACGTCGTGATCAAGCGATAAAATTTCGCTGCAAAAGCAGTCTTTTATACTCACGAACGCGATTGCGGGCTTAAGCTTCAGACCTGAAAAAAACATATCGTAAAATCCTTTCCCATGTCCTATTCTAGCCATTGCGCCATCCACTCCGATAGCTGGAACCACGGCTAGATCGACCTTCTTAAAATACCCGTTTTGTGGAAGCGTCTGCCGCAGCCCAAAGCGTGAAATTTTAAAAGGCTGGCGCAATCTTACCATTTTTAAGCTAATATCCACCATAAACGGAACGTAAAATTCGCAGCTTTTTGATAGCTTTTTTCTTAAAATCAAAACGTTCGGCTCGTAGCTCATCGGCAAAAATATTAAAATTTTACGTGCTTTTAAAAATTTTATCAGCCGCTCCAGCCGCCATAAAAGTGCGTAATGCTCACATCTAGCCGCGCGCGCGGCGTGAGATTTTAGACGCGATTTGCAAATTGCTCTAAATTCATTCTTTTGCATGGCTTAAGCCTTTTATAAAATTTTAACGCTTATTTTAGCTAGTTTTTGTATAATCTTGCGATTAAATTTTAAGGTTTATTATGAAATTTCGTTTTTTTCTAGCACTTTTTACGGCTGTTTTGTTTCTTGCGGGTTGCGGCGATGATGAGGATAAAAAATCAAGCGATACCCCGACCGAGGCCAACGCCACGCAGCCGCAGTCCGAAACCGAAGCCGTAATCCAGGTCGATTATACCGCTCCTTTTACACTTCAGCTAAGTAACGGCAAAATTTTAAATATGCAAAAGACAAAGCAAGGCTTTCATATCGATAACAACTCCACCGTGACGCTATTTGCGTTTTTTACGCCGTGGTGCGACGCCTGCGCCGTGCAGGTAGGCGCACTAAATGCCGCCAAACAAGCCTACTCCGGCAAGCTTGATATCATCGGCGTGATGATCGGTGATACGAATTTAGACGATGCAAAAAATTACGCAAGCGCGCACGAAGTAAATTACGCGATCGCTTACGGCGAAGGGACGGACTTTTTTACAAAGGCGCTAGGCGGCATAAACGAAGTGCCGTATATAGTGATCTACGACGAAAAAGGCGAGTTTAGCGCGCAGTATTTCGGGCTGATGCCGGAAGAAATTTTAATGACCGAATTGGAGAAAATTTTCTGATGTTCGAATTTTTTAAAAAAGGGCTTAGCAAGACCATAGACGCAATGCGGGGCGCGAAAAGCGAAGATAAAATTTCAAAAGAAATTTTAGAAGAGATGCTGCTTGAAGCCGACGTAGGCTACGAGCTTGTAGAGGAAATTTTAGAAAAACTGCCCGCAAAAAAGCTAGTCGCAAAAGACGATCTTAAGGGCGTTTTAAAGAGCTATTTCAATTACGAAATCGCTAAAGCCGCAGATGAGAAGCCGTTCGTAGAGCTCATTATCGGCGTAAACGGCGCGGGCAAAACTACGACAACCGCAAAGCTTGCAAATTTATATAAAAATAGCGGCCAAAGCGTGATCTTGGGCGCATGCGACACCTTTCGCGCGGGCGCGGTCGAGCAGCTGCGCAAATGGGCGCAGATCCTAAATCTACCGATCGTAGCGACCGCGCAGGGACATGATCCCGCTGCCGTGGCGTTTGACACCGTAAGCTCGGCAAGTGCAAAAAATATCGATCGTGTCCTGATCGACACCGCAGGACGCTTGCAAAATCAGAAAAATTTAGCCGCGGAGTTAGAGAAGATCGTGCGCATCTGCGACCGCGCAAAAAGCGGCGCACCGCACCGCAAGATCATCGTGCTCGACGCCACTCAGGGCAATCACAGCGTTGCGCAAGCCAGGGCATTCAACGAGATCGTGAAGCTCGACGGCATCATCATCACGAAGCTCGACGGCACGCCCAAGGGCGGCGCACTTTTCGCCATAGCGCGCGAACTGCGGCTACCGATACTTTTCGTCGGCGTGGGCGAGCGGATGGAAGATTTGGCGGAATTTAACTCGGATCAGTTCGTAGAGACGCTTGTGGATGGGATTTACGCTTAGGCTCTGCGTAAATTTACATATTCTCGCCGAATAAGCTTAAATTTTACGCGCCGAAATGCTCGTCAAATTTTGCCGCTCGATTATCTTAGAATAAATTTTACTTATAATTTTACGATTTTCATTTAGAATTTTACAAAATTTAGCTCAGCACTGCATAAAAAACGCGCCCACCCGCGTCCATTCGCACCAAAATACGTAAAATCCCTCCGCCCGCAACGCGGCGTGCTTACAAGAATTCTTCAATGATCTCAAGCTGCTTAAATTTCACGGTTATCCTCTGCCCGCTCGCAAAGATAAAGTCATACTCGCAAACGCCTCCCCGCTCTAGCGAAAATTGATGAACTATCAGATCGTTATTTTTAAAGCTCTTGTCGTCCGTTTTGAAGCGGACGGCTAGGACGTTTTTGAAAACAAATTTAAAATTTCTATCTCGGTAGGGCGATAAAAATTTCATCGTCAGTCTATCTTCGTTTTTTAAAATGCCAAATTTAAATTCAGTCAAAACGGCGTCGTGAAGGGTCTCTTTCGTATTAAACAGATACCTTTTCGGATCCAAGACAAACCGCCTGATAGGCTTTGCTATTTCGTTTTCATTCTTGCGAAGCGACTTAAAATAATCGTCAAAATACCACGCCCCTTTTTTTTATTTTCGCCGTGATCATCCGTCTGTCCATTTGCGCACATTTCCTAAATTTTACTCACGTGCACTGCATAAAAAACGCGCTCACCCGCGTCTGCTCGCACCAAAACACATATAAAATCCCGCCGCTGCCGAACATCACCTCGC
>NZ_CALIJF010000193.1 GCF_938018035.1 uncultured Campylobacter sp.
CTTAATTCGTTTGTAGAGTTTTGATTTCATCGTTAAAACCATTATTTTCCATAAAATTCTTAATCTAGCCGTATGCTGCGCGATAATCTTTGCCTGGATAGAAAATTCTTTTAAGGCTTTGGTGTCGAGATCAAAATTTATGGCTCTTCGAATACGGCTCATTTGAAGTATCCTTTGCGTTCAAATCTCCGTATATGACTTATAAGATCTGCATCCCTAAGTTGACCTTCGTCGTCGTCTAACCATCTCCACTCTTTCACATTATCGCGAAAGAATTTTTGATTTAGCAAAATGGCGTGTGTAAATTTACCTAAATGCGGAAAATCCTGCTCGTCGTCTTCCTTACAAAGATAGGTAAATTTATCCTTTTTTACGAGGTTACACTCCTGTGCAAATTTATCGATTATTTGATACACTCTAGCCAGATCACATCTGCCTTCGCGTATAATTTTAGCCTCATCCATTACTATTTTGGTGCCTAACATCTTGTTCTCCTATAATCTTTTTTATTTCCTTTAATATTGATAATCCCATTTAAATTTCCTTTGCTAGAAAATATTACTAATAATCTCACAATTTTTAAATTAACTTTGACCGCCCTATTACAGTCCTGCTTCGGCTCTTAGCCGCGCGGCATACATCTCACGCAGGCGCGGTACGTATTTGCCGACCGTGCCGCCGCCGATCGCTCTGCCGTCTGCTTTTACGATCGGCAGCACCATCAGCGTCGCCGCGCTGATAAAGGCTTCATCGGCTTCATAAACCTCGCTCATTCCAAACGCCCGCTGCTGCACGCTAAGACCCGCCTGCTCGGCAAGGCCTAAGATCACCTTGCGGCGGATGCCAGGCAGTATGTCGTTTGAAAGCGGTCGCGTGATAAGAACGTCATCTTTGATGATAAATGCGCTGGAACTCGAGCACTCGGTAACGAGCCCATCCTCGATCAAAAAGCACTCATAAGCGCCCGCCTTGTGAGCCTCATGCTTTAAGATACACTGCGCTAAAAGCGAGATCGATTTTATATCGCGCCTGTGCCAGCGGATCTCGGGCAGGCTTACGATCTCGATCCCCTCTTTTGCGAGCGGATTATCAAAAATTTGCGTATGATAGACAAAGGCAAAGACGCTGGGCTCTATGCCGCGGACGTAATCAAAATCGCGCATCGCCGCACCTCTTGTGATTTGAGTATAGAAAGCGCCCTCGCTCACGCCACCCTGCGCGATGAGCTCATATAAAATTTCCTCATATTTTTCGCGAGAATATGGAATTTTTAGCTCGATCTGCGCGGCGCTACGCTCAAAGCGCTCCCAAAAATCCGCTCTGTCGCAAATTTTAGAATTTACCACGGGTGCTACTTCATAGATGCCGTCTCCAAGCACGAAACCGCGATCAAAAGGGCTTATCGCAGCCTCTTTGGCTTTGCAAAATTTGCCGTTAATATAAACTATCTCGTCGCCGCTCATTCCGCTGATTTCAAACATAATCGCTCCTTGAAATTTCGCGCTATTTTATCTTATAACAATTTAATTTAAGATATAATGCCGCAAAAATCGAAGGAATCCCGATGGATAGGTCAAATTTTAAAGATAGACTTTTAGATATTATGTTTCATGTATCGCATAAACCCGTGCTTTTCCGTGATCTGCTCGAAGCCAACGCCGAGTTTAACGACGGAATGCTCGTCGATCCTTCGAAGCTAAATTTTAAATTTAACTACGGCAAATCCTACGTTATCTTCGCTTGCTTCGCATTCGTCTGCGTTATGTTTCTGATAACGCTGACGCACGCGATGTTTGAAAAGATCGACTTTCACTTCTCCATTTTATTTACGATCATAGCGACGTCGGCGGTTTTTATCGGATTTGATTGCTTTAAAGCGTGGGCTAGAAAAAAGCTAACCCACGAGCTCATCAAACGCGCTTGGGCGAACCATTTCCTCTACTTTCCTTACGAAAAATACAGCCGCATAGTCGAAAATATCTACAACGAAGCGCTCAAAAATGACGTGCCTAGACGCGAGCTAGAACAATACGTGCTAAGCAAAATCGTAGAAGTCGGCGAAAAATAGTTTTAAAATACCGCAAAATTTTATAACGCAAAAAAGCATTACGATCCAAGCAAATTTTAAAATTTTATTGCGAAATATGCGGCACGTAGGCAAGACGTAAAAATTCCAGCTCGAAAAGCAAGCAGGTATGATGGATAAATTCCAAATCAAATTATATGTCGGTACTGCAAAAACTGCACCGTAAATTACGATAGATAAATTTTAATTAAAGTCTATACTTTCCTGCGCGACATTTCGCTACGGCTAAATTTCACTTCATAAAATTTATCTATCGTTTCTTAAATTCTAATCTCATTCACTTACTGCCGATTTAGAAATCCGTATTATGTAATTGAAGTTATGTTTAACTATTTTAGGGTAAAATCACGCAATATCTAAGGGATAATATTAAATTTAAGAAAAGGATAGTTTATGAAGCTACTTTTTTGCATTATTTTTGCACTTTGCAGCAGTGTTTTTGCGGGCAGTTTGGAGCAGATCAGATCTGCCGGGGTCGTTAAAATCGGTGTTCGTGATGGTAGGCCACCTTTCAGTGATGAAAAAAGTGGTAATTTCGAAGGCTTTGAAATCAACCTTGCAGACGCTATAGCTAAGAGCATATTCGGTGATAAGCGCGGTAGAGTCGAGTTCGTCCCTTTAAACGCCAGCGATAGGATCTCTGCATTACAAAATGATAAGGTAGATCTTGCAGTCGCGACCATCACGATAACGCAAGATAGAAAAAGGCAAATCGACTTTTCTTATCCATATTTTTCGATGAGTTTGGGAGTTTTGACACGTAAAAGCGACGGCATCAAAAGTATAGACGATCTTTCAAACAAAAAGGTCCTAGTAGAGGGTAGCGGGACTACGGCAGAAAATTTTTTGTATAAAAATAAAATCCACAATCTAATCCATTGCTCCATTACTACCGAATGCTACGATATGCTTAAGCAAGGCAAAGCCGATGCGTACGTTAACGATAATCTCATCGTGCTAGCTTATTCAATTATCGACGACAATTTAGAAGTAGCAATCCAAAATCTAGGTAATCCGGAATTCTTAGGCATCGGGGTGCGCAAAGGCAATACCGAATTGCTTGATCTGATAAATAAAGAGCTTGTTACACTTAGCAAGCAGGGCTTTTTCGAACGTTCTTATGATGAAACTTTCAAGCCATTTTATCAAGGCGCTGCAGATAAAAAATATTTCTTACTAGATGGGCTCTATGCTATATTTTAGGACGGAATTTAGCAGTGTTTTATCTAACGCCTTCGACTAAAACATCATTTATTATAAGCGGATAATATGCGAAATCCCATTTTAAGGACATAAAATGAAACTACTTTTTATAGCGGTTCTATTTTGTGCGGCGCTTTTTGCAGATAGCCTAGATCAAATTAGACAAAACGGCGTCATTCGCATCGGAGTGCGCGACGCCCATCCGCCGCTTTGCGAGTCTAATGGCGGCAAATTTGAAGGATTTGAAATCGATCTTGCAAACGCTATTGCTAAAGAAATTTTCGGCAAAAAAGAGGGCAAAATCGAGTTCATCCCACTAAGCGTAAATGATAGAATTCCATTTTTAGAGGCAAATAAGCTTGATTTGGTGATCGGTCTATTTAGCATCACCAACGAACGAAAAAGAAAAATCGATTTCTCCCTCCCCTACCTCTCCGCAAATTTAGGCGTATTAACGCGCAAAGCCGACGCTTTTACCGATATCGCGCAGCTTCATGATAAAAAGATCGTATTCGAAGGCGACGCGACGGTAGCCGAGAAATTTTTCAAAACCAAGGGATTTAAAAATTTAGGCCATTGCGCTTCGGCTAAGGAATGCTACGAAATGATTCGAAATGGCGATGCGGACGGCTATATAAATGATAATCTCATCGTGCTTGCATATTCCGTCATCGATGATACTTTGGAAGTGCCGTTTAAAAACCTAGGCCCTAGCGATTTCATCGGCATCGGCGTGCAGAAAGACAACAAAGAACTACTTGATTTCGTCAATGCAGAGCTCATTAAACTAAGCAAAGAGGGCTTTTTCAAAAAAGCCTACGAGCAGAGCTTTGATCCATTTTATCGCGGTACGGCGGATAAGAAATATTTTCTGCTAGATGGAATTTATAATATGCTCTAAAAGCTTATTTAAATTTTAAGTTCGGTTTTTAGAATTTTAGTAAATAAAATTTCCTGCTTCATTTGAAAGCGGAAAAGAGATTAAATTTAAGGATTTGCCATGAAATTGCTTCTTGCAATATTGCTACCATTTATCGTTGCTTTCGCCGATAGTTTGGAACAGATCAGATCAAAAGGCGTCGTTCGCATCGGTGTTTACGACGGACAGCCTCCTTTTAGCGAGCTAAACGATGGAACTTTTGAGGGCTTTGAAGTTACGATGGCACAGGCCATAGCAAATGATCTTTTCGGCGAAAAAGGCGGCAGAATCGAGCTTGTACCGATGAAGGTCGAGGATAGAATTCCAGCACTAGTAAACAACCGCGTAGATATCGTCATCGCTACGATTACCATTACGCCTGAACGCGCGCAGCAGATCGATTTTTCAACACCGTATTTTTCGGTAAATCTTGGAGTTTTAACCCGCAAAGCCGATAGAATAAAATCCTTAGCCGATCTGCGAGAGAAAAGAATTTTGCTCGAAAGCGGCGGTACAGGCGAGGCATTTTTTAAACAAGAAGGTTTTGGAAATTTTACATTTTGTAAGATCGCCAGAGAGTGCTACCGCATGCTAAAAGACGGCGACGTGGACGCCTACGCGACCGATAATCTAATCGCAATGGCATATCCGGTAGTCGATAGCGAGGTAGAAGTACCGCTTAAAACTCTAGGCAAGCCCGATTTCATGGGTATTGGCGTGCAGAAGGGCAATAAAGAGCTACTGGATTTCGTCAATGCAGAGCTTATAAAGCTAAGCAAAGAGGGCTTTTTTGAAAAGGCATACGAAGGGACTTTTAATCCATTTTATCACGGCGCTGCGGATAAAAGATATTTCTTGCTAGATGGAATTTACAGCTTCTTGTAGGATTTGCGGCTTATTTTAAAATTTATCACGCAAGATTTATCGCGTAAATTCTATCTCCTGCTCGCCATATTTTAGCTCTTGCGGCAGGGATCACGTAAAATTTTATCGCACAATCTTACTCGTTTAAATTTTTCAAAAAAGCTTTTTCGCGGGCAAAACGGCATTTATATAAAATTCCGCTCGTTTAAAATTTATCTTGCATAAATTCTACCGCAGCTTGAAATTGCCAGAATTAATTTAGCTCAGATTTTCATTATTTCAAATTTTACTCAGAATCTCTTTACTAGGATTTTTTTACCTCTTGCAATCCGCTCAAAATGCCCCCTCTAAAAAAGGTTAAATTTTTGCAGTCAAGAATTTATTCTGCGCAAAGAGTAAATTTTTACTACTTAAAATTACAAATGCAGCCCCCCCTCTGTCAAAAACCGATCAGTGATTTTCATATTGCAAACTGATCTATTTTTATGTATAATCGCAAACTTTACGAATTTCAAAGGATCAATATATGAAAAAATCCATCTGCTCCTCTATGCTTAGCCTCGCAGCGGTGCTCGCACTAGCGCCCGCACAAGCGCTTTGCAATGCAGATTCTAATCCGCCGCTTATCCATACCCATAATAACCTCTATTCGGCGGGATTTAGCGGCAATACTAGCGGCAGCGGAAGTACCAGCCCAAACGGCAATATTACGACGATTACGGGCGTTGCAAGCGGCGGGACGGATTACTCTGGTAGCGTGATTTACGGCGGAGGAAGCGGCGACGGGATTGCGGGCTTTACCGAGTTAAACTCCGCCTCCAACAATAGACTTACGATCAGAGGCGCAAACGCTTACGTGGGTATCGCAATAGGTGCTGAGGCCAAGGGTGTATCGGATAATTACGTGAGCTTGGAAAACGGCTCTAAGGTAAATTTGGTCGTGGGCGGGCAAGGCATAGCGGCGTCTAAAACGGGCAACGAAGGCGAAGCGACGCGAAATCAGGTTTTTGTAAAATACGGCGCCGAAATTACGGGAAATGCCGATAACTTCGGCGGCAGCTCAAATAGACATTATAATATCATCGGCGGCAGAAGCGGAGCAGACAAAAAAGCCTCCTCCAACGCCGTAACGATAGACGGAGGCACTATCGGCAACGGCTCCGTTACAAATGTAATCGTAGGCGGCATAGTAAGCGGTGGCGGCGATGCCGTATCAAATAGAATAACTATAAAAGGCGGCACGTTTAGAGGAGGCTTTGACATATTCGGCGCTCAATCCTCCACGGGAAAAAGCAGCTACAATAGCGTCAATATAACGGTGCCTTATTACGGCAGCACAAATACTATCACTCTAAATGGAAGCGGTAGAATTTGGGGCGCAGCGGGCGGAAGCGGAAACTCTAGTGCAAACTCCGTAACCATAAACGCAAGACTAAAAGCGCAAAATTACCAAGTAGTAGGCGGCCAAGCAAATAGCGCTAGCGTAATGAGCGCAAATCGCGTAGAAATCAATAACGACGATGCGATCGTAGGCAGCGTCACGGGCTCTTTGGGCGGCGCCTCAAGCTCGCGAAGCGTAGTTGATCTTTACAAAGGTACCGTAAAAGGCGATGTTGCAGCAGCAAACGGCATCGCAGGCGAATCGGACGGCGATAGAGTCGCTCTGGGAGCATTCGATTCTAATAAAGGCGTGCATATCGGAGGCAATGTCTATGGCGCACGTGCAGGAAGCGTCAAAAACGCAGTCGTTTATATCAATAAAGAAAGAACGACGATAGCAGGAGACGTCTATGCAGGCTATGCTACAAGCGGCAGCGTCGAGAATAGCAACGTAAATTTTAGAGGCGGCACGATAAGCGGTACAATCTACGGCAGCAATAAGCCTACGGATAAAACCAATACCTTGCATATCGAAAATTGGGTCGGCGGCGGCGTGAAAAAAGCCAAGGACATTAAAAATTTCGGCTCTATAAATTTTCACGATCTATATTCCACTACCCAAGCCGATGCGCCTCTTACTCTAACCACTAGCGGCAATACAAATTTAAACGGCACAAAGATAGAGGGTATAAAATCAGATCTTGGCGAAGGAAAGTACTATCTGATCCATAATTCAGGCGGTGGCACGATCACTAGAGCCGCGCAGACCGTGCAAGATAATCAAATTTACACGATTACCGACAAAGATCACTATCAAATCACCGGCACCACGATCGAGGTCGAAAACAGCAAAAATTTAATTATGCAGAAAGGCACATTAACTCGTTCTTGGGTAGACCCCAACTTCGATCAAAGCGAGCTAATGCAAAATCAAAATTCCAACAAGGCTGCGGGCGCTACTGAGCTATTCGGCAATAAAGGCAACACCGTAATCGTAAAAGAGGGCGCAGGCAATCTAGGCGGCAAAAACATAAGCTCGGGCAGAGACGACGCTACCGACGGAAGTAACAGCGTCCACGACAACCACACCAAGATCAATGGCGGAAGCAACATAGGCGAGATCGACGGAGGATATTCAAATTCCGCTACCCCGCAAGAAATTTATAATAACCACGTAACTTTCGAAGCAAGCGGAATAGACGTGGGGTACGTAAATGCGGGCATCACTCATAGCAGTAGCGGCGGCGGCAACGTCCACGATAATAGCGTAACTACGAATGCTACGATAATCCACAATAGCATTTACGGCGGCAATACTAGCAACGGAGAAGCTAAGTCCAATATCGTAACTATAAATAACGGCAGCGTAGGAGCAATGGCAGTGGGCGGCAAGGGAAACAGCGCGATTTCCAACACCATAACTCTTAACTCGGTAAACGTAGGCGGAAGCGTATACGGCGGAAAGGCTAGCGGCACCGCCTCCTCCAACACTGTAAATTTAAACGGCAACACGCAAGTTGCTGGCAACGTATACGCAGCGGAAGCTACTAGCGGCAGCAACAACGTAGTAAATTTCAGAAGCGGCAGCGTAGCGGGCACGTTATACGGAGTATCTAGCGCAAACGCTAGCAATTCGGGCAATAGCCTAAATATCCTATCTTCAAACTCAGGCAATGGCCTAAATGCAGGGAATTTTGCAAATTTCAATAAATTGGAATTTAACCTAGCCTCCCTTAGCGAGATAGAAAACGATGCTTCGTCTAGTACCAAAAGAGCTTTAAGCTTAACCGGCTCCGGCAATACCGACCTAAGCGGTACCGATATATTTGTAAACTCGGCAAGCGAATTTAACGCTTTAAACAATGCAAGCTATCCAGATGGCGATAATAAGAAATATACCCTTGCCTATAAAAGCGGAGGCGGTAAATTTACCGGATATGATCCGCGCTTTAAAGACAAGGGCTACGTAACTCAACTAAATAAAAACTATGTCATAAAAGATGCCAATACCTTTAGCAGAAACATAGGCGGTATGCATATAAGCGAGGATGAGAAAGAACTTTATATCCAAAAGCTTATTAAGACTAACGAGAGCATAAATGGAGACTTTGATGCGGATGAGCTGCAGAAGTATCTTGGTTCCGGCGGTCTTAGCGGAAACAATATAGATATAGGCAAAGCGGGGGAGGATAAGAATTTTAACGGTAGAAATATCCACGCAGCAGGCACAAATAATACGTTAAAATTTTATCAGCGGTCATAATGTAGGCGTAATAAGCGCAAGCGGCAGCGGCAATACCCTTAACATAGGAGCTAGCAATAGCTCTCCTGCGGCAGTAAATTCCTTAAGCGCTAAAAATATTAGCGGTTTTGACAGGCTAAATTTTTTCCTTCCTAGCTCCATTAGAGCAGGCGATAGCGTACTTACCCTAAGCGATCCTACCGCTAACACAGATCTAAGCAACGTAAGCAATATTACGGCTTATATCAGCGGAGTAAGCGGTCCGTTAAGTCCAAGCAGCGAGATTCATCTAATCAATAAGCAAGGAAGCGGCAGCCTTATAACTCCTAACGCAGCCAATATGCATGCAACGCTAAATGTAGGGGTAAGCCTAAGCTATAGCCCTAAAATTTATCAAAGCGGCAATTATCTAAATTTAGGCTTTGATGCTTCCTCGGCTCCTAGCGCGCGCGTAAGCTCTAATACCAAATCCTTCGCAGAAACCCGTGCCGCAAGCTTAGCTAGCTTAAAGAGCGGAAGCGAGTTAATCACTAACTACCTAGATA
>NZ_CALIJF010000194.1 GCF_938018035.1 uncultured Campylobacter sp.
AAATTTTATGCTTTTTAGGTGCAACGAGGTAAAATTTGGACATGAAAACTTTTATAAAAATTTTAAAAATTACCGCCTTGGTCGTGAGCGTTGCATGCGTGCTTTTTGTGCTGTATATATTTGTGATTTTAAATTTGCTTTTTTCATCCGATACGCCCGAGGGTTGCGATCCTAGTATGCCCACTAGCGCTTGCGATTATATCGATGAAAAATTTGAAAAAGAGCTACAAAGTTTACCTCCAGTCGCCGCTCTGCCGAGCCTAGAAAAAAGGCCCGTATTTTGGCTAGGCGAGAAAAAATTCGCAGGAGGCGCGGAGTTTGATTACCTATATATCAAGGACGAATTCGGAGTTTGGCTTAGATACAAAGATAATGACAGCGACGACTTTTTGCTACAAAAAGATATGCCAGAGCGCTACTATGGATACGACGAGATCGATCGTTCGCCGGATTTAGATTGGGTGAAAAGCGAGCTTGGATATTACAGGTACGGCATCTACGATATTTCGCTTTTTGAAAACGAAGCCAAGATATTTTCTCAAACGGCGCATAAGGTCGTGAGGAAATTTATCGGCTTCTTTAATCTACACTCTATGAGGGGCACCTCTTTTGCGGCTCCGCAAGGCACCGAGGAAAATTTAAATGCCATAAGCGAGCTTCAAACTCCGCTTGCGGATTTTCCGCAAAAGCAGAACTACTCTGCGCTTGGTTGGGCTGATAAACCAGAAGCCAGAGGCTATGTCGGAGATGAAATAGCCAAAAAACTCGCTCGCAACGTCTTTGAGATAGAGGGCGAGGGCTGGCGACAGACCATCCGTATAAACAGCCGCGCCAAAGATATAAAGGTAATCTGCGGAGATGAAATTTGCCTCGCGCTTGCCTTTGATGAGAGCGAATTTAACCGCTGCGATAACGATACGCCTCATACGGCAATTTATACGCTAAATTTAAAGCAAAAATTTAATAATTTTCATACGCTTACTAGTAGGAATTTTAACTACGTAAAGCTCGGCGATAAGTATACTTTAGACGATGTGGAATCCTTTAAAATAGTTTTATCGAGATTCAGATATATCGAGGGGTATAACAAAGGTCGTGAAATCACGGACTACGAGGTTATCTTGCGAAATAGCGAGGGTGAGCAGGTTAATGAAATTTGCAGAAATGAAATTAAGAGGGCTCGCAGCCGCTTGCGATAAATCTAAGATAGCGCTGCAGGATTTGACACATAAGATCGTGATTTCGGCGCGCTTTAATTTAACTTCTAAAATTTACGTGAGAATTTTAAAATTCTAAGCTTCAAGCTTTAAAATTTGCCCGCGGAGCTTTTAAAATTTATCGCTCGGCTTAGGTTTATTTTATCCGCGCCAAGACAGCGAAATTTTTAGGGCGTCGCGATAACTAGGCGCAAGATAGCGAAATTTCACAAAGCTGCGGCAAACAAGATACGCAGAGAATGCACGCAAATTTCAAATTTATCTGGATTTTGCCAGCCTGCCCGACGCCGAGCACCATTATTTAGCTAAAATCCCTCTCGCTCGCTTTACTTTTCGCTCGTCTTGATAGCTATTGCACTTTGCCGAAGCTACTGCGCGCTCTTTCGCAAAACTGCACGGCGTGTGGGATTGTGCCCATCGCTCGCAGATTTTGCAGCACATGCGCGCGATAAAATTCTGTAGCGCAGGTATTTTAAATAAATTTTGATTTAAAAGCGCAAACATAGAGGCGATTTAAAATTTAAAGCTCACGTGCTCCACGGCTAGCTTGCAAGCGCTCTGCCCGCGAGCAGCCCAGCGTAGCAAAACAGCATACAGGCACATACGCTTAAGACCGCGTTTAGCATGCCTATAGCAAATTCTCGCGCCAGCAATAATTGCAGCGTATCGTAGCTGAACGTAGAAAATGTCGTAAAGCCGCCCAACGCGCCTGCTACAAAAAATACCCGCAGGCTCTGCGTTAAATTTAGTGCGAGTAAAAACCCTATCAGCAAGCTTCCCAGCGCATTCACGCAAAAAGTAGCGATCGGAAACGCACTCCAAAATCCGGCGCGATCCATTGCGCGCGCGATCGCTCCACTTAGGCCTACTCGCGCCATCGCGCCTACACAGCCGCCTAGCCCTGCTAAAATCAAGTTCGTCAATCCAAGTCCTTTTAAAATTTGTAAATTTTATTTCGCCATCTAACCTCCATAGGACGAAAGATGTGCAACTTCGCTATTTTAACGCGATTAGTTAAAATTCCGTTTTTAAAATTTGCTCGCGCTTTTTGAAATTTCGTTTTAAAATTTACTCGCGTGACGGAACGCGACGTTTTACGCGCCGCCGCAAAACGGCGATCAAACGCGCGCAGTGTAAGAGGACGGCAAAGCAAAAACTACGAGACGCAAAAAGACGGCGTAGCAAAACAGCGCGAACGTTTAAACCGCGCTTGTAGCAAAACCGAGGCAAGGCAAAACAATAGCGCGACAATCGCTGCAGCGCTACTACAGCGGGCGCTACTGTAGCACCTTTTTTAGCGCCAGCGCAAATAGCACGACATAAAGGACGAGCAGCCATTTTTTCTGCGTTTCGCGCTTTGCACGGCGAGCCTGAGAGGTGCCGAAATACACGCCCAAAAGCCCGCCCACGGCTAGCAGCGCGCCGCGTTCGTAATTCACATGGCCGTTGTACGAAAGGCTCAAAAGCGCGCTAAATGAGCCGAAAACGATGAAAAACAGCCCCATGCAGACCGCTCTTTTGATATCAACGCCCAAAAATCCGACCAAAATCGGCGTCAGAAATACCGCGCCGCCCACGCCCATGCTAAGCGCGATCGCGCCGATAGCAAAGCCGATGAAAAATAGCACCGCGCCGTGGGGATTTGCATTGCCGCCGCTTGTTACGTTCGTGCTAAAGAGTTTAAGAAATGAGATCGCAAGCGTCAGCAAAAGACCGATCTCAAGCACGATTTCTGGCGAGTATTTTACGATGAAGCCCGATATGCTCGCGCCGCACAGCCCTCCGAGCCCCACCGCGATACCGCTATCTAGGCGGAGTCTGCCCGCGCGGTAGTTCAGATATGAGCCAAAAAGCGAGACGATGAACATCTGCATCACCGAGATGCCCGCGGCACTCTTGACATCGTAGCCTAGCGCCATCATCACGGGCATTACGACCGTGCCGCCGCCGATACCGAAAAAGCCCGATATGAAGCCCACGACGACGCCGACAAAGGGGAGTTCTAGCATTTTTGATCCTTAAAATTTGAAGCGAAGTTTATAGCTTTAAAATTTAAAGCTTGATAAATTTGCAGAATTTTGGATTTAAGGGCAGGGATTTGCAGGATTTTGAGGCGGGGAATTTTGATCGCGGGATTTCGGTTTGAAATTTTATGTGTGGGATTTGTGAAATTTGGAAAATTACGGGATTTTAAAGCGTGAAATTTCAGAGCGTAGAAATTTAATTGCAGAAATTCGGCTAGAAACTTTATGCGCTGGGCTACTAGAGTTTGTAGCGACGGCGTATTTTACTGCGTTTGCGGATTTTTGGAATTTCAAAGCGTGAAATTTTGGCTCAAAATTTTATTACGGCGTAATTTAATACTGCAAAATCTCGCAAAGTAAAATTTTAGACAGAATTCCTGCGGTGAATTGCAGTTAAAATTTTT
>NZ_CALIJF010000195.1 GCF_938018035.1 uncultured Campylobacter sp.
TTTATCAAATTATCATCAATCCAAATTTGAAGGGTTTTGCCACCGCGACCGATGCCATCGGTGTAGGTAAAGCATAATATATTATGCTTTACAGAACAAATTTTTTTGCCTTTTTGAGATGCTAGTTTAGTAGATTTTTGCAAAGCTCTGTCACTTACACCCAAAATTTCAGCCGCGCACTTGGAATTTACCCACATATCTAAGCCTTAGGCTACCCTACTTACCGCTATACCGTCTTTTTCGAGTATCTTTTTGCTCTTTTTACTAATAAAGCCCTTATAAAGGCTCGTAACGCTAAGCCCTCTAATCTCGCAGTATGCCTTTAGATCATACTTTGTTTTAGCCTTTATTTGCCTTGCTAGGCTCTCTTTTCTTTTCGCTTTCAAAGCCGCTCCTTTTTAAAATTTTATTGGTAAACCGATTTTTCGACTTTAAAGACCCCTTTTGCTATAATTTTTTTGCACATATCTTATAGAAAGGAGTCGTTAAAATGGAAAGTTTAAGCCAAGTCGCAAAAGAGCGGCTAGCCCTAAGTATTCTAGAAAAGCTCGGATGCTTTGATGAAGCTAAACGCATAGCGTCCAAAGCGCATCTAGAACCCCACGGGCTACCCGAAGACAGCGTAGAGTATATTACTAATCTTTACATTGCCGCTCTTGAGATGATCGACGAAGTCTGCAAATCTCATTAGATAAAATTATCACTACGGGGGTAAAATCATACCCTGTAGCCCTCTTTTTTCTCTCGACAATACTGCCTTGGCATCTTCTTCCATAAACATCTTTGCGATCAGCTCGTCTCTTTGTCTAAGATACTCTTTATGTAGCTCATCTATCTTACTCATCGTATCCTCCTTAAATAGGTTTAACAATAAAATTTCAAAGAACTTTTAGAAAACCTTAACCTTTTTATAGGTATTATTTTTCTAAAGATATTTTGAATTATAGCATAAGATATTATGCTTTGTCAAGGATAAGCATATGAATTTGGGCTTAAGAATTAAAAATTTAAGAGAAGAGCGCGGATTAACTCAACTAGAATTAGCAAATTTAAGCGGAATATCAAGAGCGAGTATTCAACTATACGAAGCAGATAAAGTTGAAATTCCGGTTAAAAAATTATCAGACATCTCAAAGGTTTTGGATGTCGATATTGATTTTTTTACAAAAGACAAAAGTTCGTTAGTGGTTCGTAAGTCGTTCGTAAGTAATAAAAATTCTGTCGTAAGTCCCGCAAACCTTAAAAAGT
>NZ_CALIJF010000196.1 GCF_938018035.1 uncultured Campylobacter sp.
GGAATTTTTATAAATCGCGAGTAAAATTTCAGCGCAAGAGCAGGATTAAATTTAAAACTAAAGTTTTAGGCAGTGTGGATAAAATTTTATAAATTGATCTACTTAAATTAAATTTTAAATTTAATAGAATTTTATAGTAAAATTTCTCGCTTGAAATTTTAAGCGTGGAATATTGCATACTGTGTTGTTGCAAAATTTTTGTTATAAAACCCTATGCTAAAATTTTAGGACTAAATTTGCGGTGCATTTAGTTTAGCCGCGAATAAAGCTTCCTAGGGCTTCAAGCTCGCATGCGGTTATGGCAACTTCAAGCCCTGAAACGATCGTAAGTTTTGCAAATTTTATAAATCCGCGACATTAAATTCTAAAAATTATGAGCTACTTAAGAGGCGAAAACGTCTATTTTTTCGCTTCTTTCGGCGCGATCGGCGGGTCAAGCTGCATAATCTTATCGCCTAAGCGCTGAAAATTTGCAAGGCTTTTTAGGTGGAAATACGCTAACTCCAGATATCCGCGGCGCGCGAAATCCGCGAGCTTTTTATCGCTTAGCTTCAAAAGCTTTTCGCGATTTACGACCGAAAAGCCGTTCAGCAGAGACGATTCCTTGCCGCTAGAGTTGATGCCGAGCTCTTTGGCCTCTAAAATCCCCGCCTTTTGAAATTCCGCCGCCGCAACGCGCGTGCGCATATCCAAATCGGCGTAGTTTTTCATCACCTCTTTTAAATTTTGTAAAAACGGCGTCGGCTTGCCGTCTTTAAAAAGCGCCTCGCCGTCGCCTTTTATCTGCTGCGCGTCTTTGTCGAAGCAGATCGCCGTCTGCTCGCCGATCTGGGCTAGGAAAAACGGATAATTCTGCACCGAGGAAGGCACTGCTCCCTTATAATCCTTATCGATTAGAACGTTTTTGGTGCGCCCTAGCAGCGCCACCATTTTGGGCTCTTTTTCGATAGTAAATACGATAACGAGGTTGTCCGCGCAAAACGGAATCTCCGGCGCGATAACCGGCACGAAAGGCGCGGTGGGAAATGCGTCTGCGTGATACTTCAAATCCGCGTGTTTAACGCTATCTAATACGACTGGGGTCATGTTGGTCCTTTAAAAAATTTTAGCAATTATATAAAAAAGAATATTAAAATTCTAAAGGGTTTTGGAATTTCGGCTGTTTTTGCTTGCATAAATTTAGACGTTTGGAATTTTAAATTTGATAGAATCACCGTTAAATTTAAGGAGCAAAAGTGGGCTTAGATGAGCTTTTGGCGCTTGCTGAGGACGCCGCAAAAAAGGCAAACGCCGCGATAATGCAAAATTACGACAAATTCGACGTCTTTGTTAAAGCGGACAAATCGCCGCTTACGAATGCCGATCTTGCGGCAAACGATGTAATAATGAGCACCCTGGAGCCTAGCGGTATCGCGATCTGCTCGGAAGAGTGCGTGCTGGATAGCAAGCGGCGCATGAGCGAGGAGAGATTTTGGCTGATAGATCCGCTGGACGGCACGAAGGAGTTTATCGCGCGCAACGGCGAGTTTTGCGTCTGCATCGCGTTGATCGAGCGTGGGCGCCCAATTTTAGCAGTGATCAGCATACCAATAAGCGGCGATATATATAGCTCAAATGGCGGCGGAGTTTATAAAAACGGCGTACTGCTCGCTCGCCCCACTAGCGCGCCGCAAATCTTCATGCAAGGGCACTATAGCAGATCCGCAAAATACGTGCAATTTGCGCAGAAATTTGGAATGCAACTAATGTGCAAAGGCTCTGCGATAAAATTTTGTATTTTAGCCGAGGGGGGCGCCAGCGCGTATGCGAGATTTAGCGACTGTTCGCTCTGGGACATCGCCGCTGGGGATTTTTTGCTGCATCAAAGCGGCGGAGTGGTGGTAGATCTAAAGACGATGGAGGCGCCTCTTTATAACGGAAAAAGCCTGATAAATAACCATTATTTGGCGGTCGGCGCGAATGCGATGAAAAATTTATCTGAAATGTTAGAATTCGCAAAGAACTTTTAAGTTAAATTTATAGTAAACGCTCTATAATATAAATCCAAAAATTTTTTATCAAAGGATAAAAACATGAAGGGCTTTACTATGATCGAATTAATTTTCGTGATCGTGATTTTAGGTGTTTTGGCGGCAATTGCCATTCCAAGACTAGCAGCTACACGCGATGACGCAGAGGTTGTAAGGACGGCGCATAACGTAGCTACATCGCTCAACGATTTGGTGGGCTACTATACGGCGCAAGGTGAATATAACCAGGATTTTTCACAGATGATGAATGTGCCAAATCCTATAAAGGTTAAAGGCGATATCTGCGCCACATACAAGTACGACAACAAGGAGCAAGTGACCTTGACCAAAGGCAGAGATGGCTTATGTGATCGGGTATGGAGTATGCCGGGACTTAAAAATATAGATAATATCTATAGCTCAAATGCTCTTATTATCGTCCAATGACCTATTTTGCGTGGGGTTTTAAATCCCACGCCTTTTTATTCAAAAATCCAAGCAAAATTCCAATCATCCAAACAATTGCGAAAAATATAAAGATAAAACTCCAAAATTGCGCCAGATCCACGCTTTTACTTGCCGGGAATAGATACCAGCCTCCGCTATAAAGCGCCGTTAGTTTGGCTTGCAGTCCGTCTAGCATTGTATCGGTTGGCACCGCCGGTACGTCGAATGCGCAGCTGTTAAATGGCTTAAAAATTGGCACTACGCTTAGATCAAAATTTAAAAATTTCACCGCTCCACCACAGCCGCTCATCCCGCTCATATCTCCGCTCCCTCGCAGTACCGTGTGAATTTTAGCTAAATTTAATGACGATACGAAGCCCAGCGCCGCGCCGTAAAACCACACCGCATATCCACAGATTGCGCCGTAAACGTCCTTGCCGCAAACCACTAAAATCACCGCTCCTAGCGCTACGGTGCAAAGCGCGAATCTCACGTGAATGCTAAAGCTTTCCGGATAGATAAAAAGGAATTTTTGCAAGAAAAAATATGAAAATGCTAGCCAAAAAAGCGCCCAAATAGCGCAAAAGGCGAGAAATCTTTTAGAGTATCTGTTTTGAAATTTTAAAATCATAAAAATCCTTTCCGCGCATAATTTTATAATAAATTGCAGATATTTTTGCTAAAATTCCAGCTTTCATAGCAAAAATTTCAAGCAGAGGGTAAAATTTTGAAGGGTTTCTTACGCAGACTAGAAAGAGCTTTTGATGCGTTCGCAAATATCTTAGGCGTATTGAGTATCGTATTTTTGGCGCTTTTAGTTATAGTCGTTTTTTACAATGTTGTGGCGCGTTATCTTTTTCCTGCCGCAAATTCCGTCGCTATGCAAGAACTTACGTGGTGGCTATATTCGGCGATGTTTTTATTCGGTGTGACCTACGCGCTCAAAGAAAACGCCCACGTTCGCGTGGATATTTTTTACGAAAAATTTAGTCCCACTGCAAAAGCGCTCATAAATATCTTAGGTACGATATTTTTCATTTTGCCTTTCGTGGCGCTCGTGGCATTCTTTTCGATCGATTATGTAAGCGAGGCTTATACGAGCCATGAGGCCAGCGCCAATCCCGGTGGTATGCAGCATCTTTGGATCATCAAGTCCGCAATCACGCTTAGCTACGCGTTTTTATTTATCTACGCATTTGGATTTTTGATTAAAAACATTAACGCTCTGCTTGATGTTAGGGAAAACAAAGGCTCGGAATTTCTTAGTGGGAATTCTTCGGGCGCACAGAGTGTGTGAGGGCAAAATGAGCTTAAATTTAAAATTCTATAAATTTCACACTTTTTGCGCTTGGGCGGAATTTTGCCACGGCAAGATAAAAGGTGGCGAGCTATGATAGGCATAGTGATGTTTGCGGCAGCGCTTTTTATGCTGTTACTCGGTTTTCCCGTTGCGTTTACGTTCGGCGCCGTGGCTGTGATTTTCGGCTTTATCTACGGACTTAGTGAGGCGTGGGATTACGCGCAGGGCTTTGAAATTTTAACCGAAGCTTTCGAGGATATGAGCAGACAGTTTTTTTCACTGATGCCTAATAGAATTTACTCGATTATGGAAAATCAGCTGCTAATTTCGGTGCCGCTTTTTATTTTGATGGGTATGATTTTGCAAAAGACTCGTCTTGCGGAGCGTTTATTAGAGTCGATGGCATTTTTATTCGGCGGCGTACGAGGCGGCGTGGCGATCAGCACCGTTTTGGTAGGCGCGTTACTTGCGGCTACGACGGGCATCGTGGGCGCGACTGTCATTGCTATGGGCGTCATCAGTCTACCCGTGATGATGAAATACGGCTACGATAAGCCGCTGGCTACCGGCACTATCGCTGCTGCGGGCACGCTTGGGCAGATTATCCCGCCTTCGATCGTGCTGATTATTTTAGGCGATATACTTTCGGTCTCTGTGGGTGATCTTTTCTCTGCAGCAATTATTCCTGGACTCGTGTTAGTGGGTTTTTACGTGATTTATATTGCGATTATTTCATATATTTGCAAAGATTATGCGCCGCCTGTTCCGCCGCTAGAGGGGCTTAGCAAATCAAAGCAAATTTTTATCGCGCTTAAAAACGTCGTGCCGGTGCTCGTGCTGATTTTGCTCGTCTTGGGATCTATTTTTGCGGGCATCGCTACGCCTACGGAGAGCTCGTCGGTAGGCTGCTTGGGTGCGATAGCGCTAGCTGTTTTATACCGCACGTTTTCGTTTAGGCTGATCTATGACGCGCTAAAAAATACCGCTAAAATTTCGGGCATGGTTTTTATGATTTTGATGGGCGCCACGGCATTTTCGATGATTTTTTCTTACACGGGCGGAGATGAGGTCGTAAAAAATTTTATGGAAAATCTGCCTGGTCAAGCATGGGGATTTATCGCGCTTACGATGGTAGTTATCATAGTGCTTGGATTTTTTCTCGATTATGTCGAAATTTCATATATCATTTTGCCAATACTTTTGCCGATAGTAGAGTCTTTGCATATCAATCCCGTGTGGTTTGCGATCTTAATCGCTGTAAATTTACAAACGTCGTTTATGACGCCGCCATTTGGATTTTCGATATTTTTCTTAAAGGGCGTGACGCCGCCGCAAATCCATACCACGGATATTTACAAGGGCGTACTGCCTTTTATTTTATTGCAAATTCTAGTGCTATTAACGCTCGCAATCTTTCCGGGAGTTTTTGGTTTAAAAGCTTTTTTAGGCTAGAAATATTAAAATTCACGCTAAATTTAACCTAGGAGCTAAAAATGGCTAAAAAGCTTATCGACGTTATGGATACGACCTTTCGCGACGGATTTCAGTCAGTTTTCGGCGCGCGCGTGGCGATGGCGGACTTCCTGCCTGCCGTTAGCGCGGCAAAAGACGCGGGCATCACGCACTTTGAGTTCGGCGGCGGCGCGCGGTTTCAGAGCCTGTATTTTTACCTAAACGAAGACGCCTTTGAGATGATGGATAAATTTAGAAGCATCGTGGGACCTGAGGCGAATCTGCAGACCCTTAGCCGCGGCGTAAATACCGTCACGCTCGATACAGGCAGCCGCGAGATCATCGATCTGCACGCCAAGCTTTTTGCCAAGCACGGCACGACGACGATTCGAAATTTCGACGCGTTAAACGATGTGGAAAATTTAAAATTTAGCGGCGAGTGCATACATCGTCACGGTCTTAAACACGAAGTCGTAGTTACGATGATGGATCTGCCACCGGGATGCAGCGGCGCGCACGATGCGGCGTTTTACGAGAGAATTTTGCGTCAAATTTTAGACGCGCAGATCCCGTTCGACAGCGTCTGCTTCAAAGACGCAAGCGGCACCAGCAGCCCGCAGAAGGTCTATGAGACGATCAAGCGCGCGCGTAAAATTTTAGGCGACGGCGTGCATATTCGCCTGCACACTCACGAGACGGCGGGCGTTAGCGTCGCATGCTACCAGGCTGCGCTCGTTGCGGGCGTAGACGGCATCGACCTTGCCGCGCATCCCGTAAGCGGCGGTACGAGCCAGCCGGACATTCTTACGCTGCTGCACGCGACGAAGGGGCAAAATTTCGACCTGGGCCTGGATGCAGAGAAAATTTTAAAATACGAAGAGGTTTTGGGCGAGTGCTTGAAGGATTACTTCATGCCGCCCGAGGCTACGCAGGTAAGCCCACTCATTCCGTTTAGCCCAATGCCCGGAGGCGCGCTTACTGCAAACACTCAGATGATGCGCGATAATAAAATTTTAGACAAATTTCCAGCCGTCATCAAGGCTATGCGAGAGGTCGTCGAAAAGGGCGGCTTTGGCACGAGCGTGACTCCGGTCAGTCAGTTTTATTTCCAGCAGGCGTTTAACAATGTAATGTTCGGCCCGTGGAAAAAGATCGCCGAAGGCTACGGCAAGATGGTGTTAGGCTATTTTGGCAAAACGCCCGTTAAGCCGGATGAAGGCGTGATTAAGATGGCGGCGGAGCAGCTGGGACTACAGCCTACGACCAAACACGCCGTAGATATCGCCGATACCGACGAGAGCAAGAGCGTCGCGTATGCGCAGAAGATTTTACGAGAGCAGGGCATCGAGCCTAGCGAGGAGAACATATTTATCGCGCTTGCGTGCAAAGAAAAGGGTATCGCGTTTTTAAAAGGCGAGGGCAAGGTGATGAGCCGCAAAAAAGAGGACGTAGCGCCCGCCGCAAGCCATCAAAGCGGTATTTCTAAAAACGGCAAATTTGACGTTAAGATTAACGGTAAAATTTACAGCGTAGAATTTGCCGGGCAAAACGTGCTCGTAAACGGCGATCGATACGACGTCAGCTTCGATACTTCGGCACCTGCAAAGCCGCAGCTGCAAGGCTCTGCCCACGAGCAGCCCACTGCTGACGCGCGAGGTGGTACGGACGATAACGATATAAAAGCGACGCTTCCTAGTAACGTATTTAAAATTTTAATAAAGGAAGGCGACGCCGTTAAGGCGGGGCAGAATGTCATCGTTCTTGAAGCGATGAAGATGGAGATAAATATCGAAAGCCCACGTGACGGCGTAATCGATAAAATTTTAGTCGCCCAAGGCGATACGGTCGATGCCGATCAAGTGCTCGCGATTTTAAGATAAGCTCTAAAATTTAGGCGGGCGCTTCCGCCTAAATTTCATGGCGATCATCCTCGGTGCTTAAGCGAGCTCATCTAAATTTTAAGCTATAATAGCGCAATCTTTTATCAAAATTTAATTTAAAAAGGACGCAAAATGACAACTCCGAACGATCTGGATAAACTAGGTCTTAAAAATATCAAAAAAATCAACCACAACCTAAGCTACGACGAGCTTTTCGAGCTTGAAAAGGCGATGGGCGAGGGACGCGTATCAAGCAACGGCACCTTTATGGTCGATACCGGCATCTTTACGGGTCGCAGCCCCAAGGATAAGTACTTCGTAAAACAAGATCCGAGCCAAAAATACATCGCTTGGGGCAAGATAAATCAGCCCATCCCAAAAGAGCTTTTCGATAAGCTTTTAGCCAAAGCCAAAGCCCAGCTAAGCGGCAAGGAAATTTTTATCCAAGACGCATTTTGCGGCGCTAGCAAATCCAGCCGCAAAAACGTGCGTTTCGTAACCGAAGTCGCGTGGCAGGCGCATTTTGTAAAAAATATGTTCATCCGCCCAAGCGAGAGCGAGCTAGCGGAATTTCATCCCGATTTCGTCGTTTACAACGCGTGCAAATGCAAAAACGAAGATTACGCGAGCGACGGGCTGCACTCCGACGTTTTCGTTATCTTTAACGTAGAGGAAAACGTCGCGGTTATCGGCGGTACGTGGTACGGCGGCGAGATGAAAAAGGGAATTTTTTCGATGATGAACTACTGGCTGCCGCTTGCGGGCAAGATGTCGATGCACTGCTCGGCAAACGTAGGCAAGGATGGCGACACGGCGCTGTTTTTCGGCCTAAGCGGCACGGGCAAAACGACGCTATCAACCGATCCAAACCGCAAGCTAATCGGCGACGACGAGCACGGCTGGGACGATGAGGGGATATTTAACTTCGAGGGCGGCTGCTACGCGAAGTGCATAAATTTAGACCCGAGCAGCGAGCCTGAAATTTACGCCGCGATCAAACGCGACGCATTGCTTGAAAACGTGGTCGCAGATGAGGCTGGCGTCGTGGACTACAAAGACGGCAGCAAGACCGAAAACACCCGCGTTAGCTACCCGATCTATCATATCGATAACTACGAGCCAAGCTCTGCGGGCGGCCATCCGAAAAATATCATCTTTTTAACAGCCGACGCATTCGGCGTTTTGCCGCCGGTCGCAAAGCTTACTAAAGAGCAGGCGATGTATTATTTCCTAAGTGGCTATACGGCCAAAGTCGCGGGCACCGAGCGCGGTATCACCGAGCCGGTGGCGACCTTTAGCGCGTGCTTCGGCGAGCCGTTTATGCCGCTGCACCCGACCGTTTACGCTAAGCTGCTAGGCGAAAAGATCGACAAACATAATGTGAGCGTCTATCTGGTAAATACCGGCTGGAGCGGCGGCGCGTACGGCGTAGGCAAGCGAATGAGTATCAAAGCTACGCGCGCGTGCATAAACGCGATCCTAGACGGCAGTATCAAAAAATGCGAATTTGAAAATTTCGAGAAATTTAACCTTGCGATCCCAAAAGAGCTAGCAGGCGTCGAGACGAAGCTGCTAAATCCGATCAATACATGGACGCACCCGGCGGAATATAAGATCACGCGCGATAAGCTTGCAAAGATGTTTGAAGAGAATTTTAAACGCTACGAGGACGTAAAAGAGGGGGTCGAGTTTGCTAAAGCGGGCCCTGCGGCTTAGGCTTCTGGGTCTCGGGGCGATTTGCGCGCTTTTTGCCGCATGCGAAAACACCCCCTCAAATTTAAAACAGCCGCTCGTTGCGATGAGCGGCTTTTCCTTTTACGACGATCCACTAAGCTACATCAACAATGTGCGCGCAAAATCGGGGCTAAATCAGCTTTCGCAGAATGAAATTTTAAATATCTCTGCGCTTAATCACGCAAAATATGTCGTCGCAAACGAGGCGATGTCGCACGACGAAGCCCCTGGCAAGCAGGGCTTTACGGGCGAAAATCCGTCAAAGCGCGCTTTTTACGCAGGCTATAATGCCGTCGTGAGGGAAAATTTATCCTATAATTCAAGCGATCTAAAAAGCGCGATCGATGGGTTACTCAGCGCGATTTACCATAGATTTGCATTTTTGGATTTCGCCTCGGATGAGATCGGCATCGGCTATTTTGAGCACGGCAAAAAAAGTAGCTACGTTTTTGAGATGGGAAATTCGCGTCTCAACGCCTTTTGCTCGCGGAATTTAAACGACGAAGGAAGCGGCAAATTTCTACTTGGGATGTGTAAAAACGAAACGCTGCGGATGAGGGAGGATAAGTTCAAAGGCGCCACCGCGCTGAACTCGCGCCCTTACGTATACTACCCGAACGACGAGCCCGCGCTCGCATTTTTTAGCAACGAAATTCCCGATCCCATGCCCGAGTGCAAAATCACCGCAAACCCCGTAAGCGTGGAGTTTAATGCCGAGGGGCCGCCCGTAACGATGAAAAGTTTTAAAATTTACGAAAGCGGCAGGGAGCTTCAAAACGTTAAAATTTTAGACAAAAACTCCGATCCTAACGCCATTTTAAGCGATAGGCAGTTCGTGCTTTTCAGCAGAGATGTTTTTAAATTCGACGCCAAATACGGCGCGGAGTTTAATTACGAGCAGGGCGGGAAGCAAAAGACGCTGCGGTGGGAGTTTATCACGCAGGCACCTAAATTTAGATACTTCGTCGTTCAAGGCGGAGAAAATTTGAGCGTGAAAAACGGCGCGTTTTACGATATATTCGTAGCCCCCAAAGACTGCAACGATTTGATGAAAAGCTACAAAACCAGCTACTCTTTTATGGATAAGCCCGAAATTTCAAGCCCCGCGGCAAATATGCTGCGCGTAAAGCTAAACGGCGCAAAGGGCGCGAAGCTTGAAATTTCGACAGACAACGGTGCAATAATAAATCTGTATTTAAACGACGACTCCAAAAGCTACGGCGGCATGGGTAAAATTTATGCCGCAATCGCGGTGGTTTTAGCAGCGATCATTTTGTTTTATCTTTTAGCAAGAAAGCGGTGATGACGGGTGCGGGAGGGCTATTTGGCGCAATGCCCGCTTACAGGCTAGGGGTTTTGCTTTGCAGACGCGACGCACCGCTTGCAAAAGGCAGACAAAAGGATAGATCATGACAAAAAATGAAGGTAAATTTTATATTTCGCTAATGGGCGAAAATAGCCATGAGGTGGATATCCCCGCGGGGCAAGGCAGCTTTAGTATCACGCCTAAGGGCTACGGCGATGCCTATGTAGATGCGGATACGCCCATTTCGTGGAGCGCATTTGACGGCATGCAAATACCGGCCGGCGGGCATTGGCCCAGGTTTTTCTACTACGCGGGCAACGACGCGGGTTTTGCGCAGTGGTCGCAGGAGCGTGAGATAGAGAGCTTTTTCTGGGCGCTGCAAAAAGACGTCTCGCTGGATCTTAGCAAGGCTCACATCCGCCGCCTAAGCCTAGACTGCGATCGCTTTAAAATTTGCGTTCGACTCGGCGCAGATACGCGCAAGGCGGAATTTTACGGCAAGGCAGAAAATTTTACGATCGAGGACGCGAGCGGACTTAAAGACGTTTCCTTTTGCTTTCGCGAGGATGGCGCCGAGGGCGCGGAGCCGTTTAAGCTACCGGTGTTTGCGGCGCTGGCAGGCATAGAGCGCATAGAAATAGACGCGCCCGTTTGCGGCGAGCCATTTGATTGCGAGAGTTTGTTGCAGTTTTCCGCGCTAAAAAAGCGTCAGTCTAAACGGCGCCGTCTGCAACCTGCGTGTCCTTAGCGAGCTTGAGGGATTAAATTCCATCCAGATAAGATATTGCCGCGATTTGAGCGGGCCGCCTAGCTCGTGGAGGGGCTTAATTATTTTATCGCGTGGAATGTCGAGCAAGACGCAGGCAAGGCGCTTAAAAAGGAGCTTACCGCGCTTACTAAAACGCGTGAGTTTCGATACGCCGCCGTCGCGTAGCTGCGCAAAAAGGCGTGGTTTGAGAGCGAGTTTAACGTCCCCTTTACAAACTGGGAGGGCAAAAACGGCAAGGCCGCGCCTACAAAACCGCGTTAAAAGCGATCAAAAAAGCAAGCTGCGAGCGCGAAGCAAGAGCGGTCGTAGAGGGGCTCGTAGGCGCGATAAATAAGCTACCGAATATCGAGACGCCTGAGCGCGAGGACGCTTATGTGGCGGTACGCCAGATAGCTGATAATGCGCGCTTTGAGATACCGCAGAGCAAAACGCAGGAGTGGTTTGATGCGGTGCGGGATTTTTAAAATTTATCCCAAGCGGCGCATGGTTGAAATTTATCCGAAGCACAGCGCGGTTTAAATTTATCTAAAAAGCGACGCCGTACGGCAAAGCCCACGCTGAGCGTATTTTGCTTTCTTGAGCTAAAATTTAGAGAAAGCCAGCAATCGGCTCAGACTGCAAAAAGGCGAATAAATTTGCGAACATTTTGCAATTCGCCTGCTTCAATGTAGATTGAGCTTTGCACAGCTGCGGCAAGTGCTTTGCCCGTCCGCCGTAAATTTTAAAATCTACGCGCCAAGCTTTTCGTATCTATGAAAGATGCTTTGCCAGCTAGCTCAATAGCCTGCCTATAGCGCGGTTTCATTCATATTTTTTCTTATATTGCCTCGCTTCTATTTTTATGCTCTTACTACTTAAATTTAACGCCTAGTGTCTTAAAATTCTCGCTACACGCCGAAATTTATACGCATATCTCTAGCTTTTGTGACTAAATTTTAAATCTCGTCCCCATTTATCTCATCGGCAAGTTTTAAAATTTTATCCTGCACGGCACCTGGCGCATAGATATCCATCCATTCTATCCCATTCGAAGCGCTAAAAAGTACGGCGATCCGCCCCTCGCTCATCGCGCGCTTGGCAAGCTTGGTCGCCGCTGGGCTGTTGCCCATATTTGGCGTCTCGTCTATGCTTATCTCGGCGCAGCGGCGTAAAATAGGCGCCAAATCAAACTCTCCTTCGAGCAAAATAATAACCGAGCCGCGTCTAAAGCTGCAAGCGTTCCAAAAGATTTCGGCGCCGTTTACGCATTCGCGCGAGAGATCGAGGCGAAATTTGCCCCGCTCGCGCACGAGAAAACTAAACTCGCTCAAGTTTAGCGGGTGCTCCACGCTACCGAATGCCCCCACGATGCTATCTTTGCGTCCGTTGTAGACATAGGCGGCGAGCGCGTTTTGCAGTAGCGGTGCGATGATCTGCTCATGCGCGCTCGTGTGATCATCATCTCTAGCGCGGCCTGCGATCTTTACGAAAAACGGTTTGAAATACTCCATAAACGCTCCTTAAATTTATAAAATTTGCTCGCTTTTGCTTTTAAATTTAGCGCTAGCGGCTGTTAAATTTAGCTAGCTCGCCGCCGCATTTTCGGCTTGCCTTTCAGCCGCCGCCGTTTTTAAATTTTAAAATTTTATACAGGCTTTGGCGCGTAAAATTTAAAGCGCCGTTTTTCTATATTTAGCACGCTCTTAAAGCGCCGCGCCCCTAAATTTATCGCCGTGCACCGCGATCGCTTCGGCGTTATTTATCGGCACCAAATTTAGCTTGCCGCCGTAAATTTTTAAAATTTCGGCTGCGCTTTGCACGAACGGCTCTTCGCCGTAGTGCGGCACTGGGTAAAATTTCGCCAGATCAAGCCCCGTTTGCGCCGCAGCCCCGTAGTCTCCCGCATCGTCCATCGCGCTCGCGTACTCCACGCTAGGCGTCGCGATCATCGCGCCCGCCGACTCGCCCACGTACACGAGCTTGCCGCTTCGGACGCGATCTGCGATGAGGCTAGCAAGATCTTTCTTTTTAAGCTCGCGCAAAAGATAAAAGGTGTTGCCGCCGCTTACGTAAAGCACCTGCGCTGCGCCGATTTTTGCCTTCGCTTCGGTCTCGCTCGCTTTTGAAACGTCTAAAATTTGAACCTCAAAACCCATTTTGGCAAACGCCTCTTTCGCCTCGTCCACGTAGTCTCGGTACTCCTCTACGTTTGCGGCGGTCGGGATAAAAAGTACCTCTTTAGCGCTGATATTTTGCCTCGCATAGTCCTCAAAAAGCGTCGCCGCACCCGCAAAATAGGAGCATAAAAACATCTCTATCATTGTTTTTCCTTTAATTGAATTTGCGCTGATTTAAAGCGCTCGTAAAGCTTGACCACAATGACTGCGAACAAACGTATTTCAAAACGAGTAGATCAAATTCTACCGCGCCCGCAAAGCAAGCGCACGACAAAAAACGGCGCGGGCGGAATTCTGTCAATAAAAGGGCAAAATTTACCGCCGCAGCAGTTTGCAAACTATGCAAAAACCGAACGCAGCGCAAATCACTCCACAATCGCCAACTGCCTGGCGATTTTAAACTTCACTGAAACGACGCGAGCCTGCTAGATTAAGCTAGCTAGAGGAGTCGATCAGAGCGAACGATCAAAACGATCAAATCAAGCCAATCGATCTAATCAACCAAGGCAAAACGCCTAGTGCTTTTTATCTTTAAAAAATCTAACGATCTTAGCCTGCAGCTTGAACCACTCGCTAAGCTCCATTATAGGATGCCCTGCGTAGTTTTTGCCGCCCGCCAGATCCTTGCTTATGCCGCCGCGCGCCGCGATCTGAGCGAAATCGCCCACGCTTACGTGCCCGCCGCTGCCGCTCTGTCCGCCCATCACGACGTTGCGTCCAAGCGTCGTCGAGCCCGCAAGTCCCACCTGAGAGACGATGAGGCAGTTTTGCCCAAGCTCGCAATTGTGCCCGATCTGAACGAGATTGTCGATCTTGCTGCCGCGCTTAACGATCGTCGAGCCGAATACCGCGCGATCGATCGTCGTGCACGCGCCGATCTCAACCTCGTCTTGCAGCACGACGTTGCCGTTGTGATAAATTTTAACGTGCTCGCCCGTTTTGGTGTGCGCGTAGCCGAAGCCGTCGCTTCCGATAACGGCGTTTGCGTGGATTATGCAGCGCTCGCCGATGATCGCGTCGTTGTAGATGACGGCGTTTGCGTGGATCACGCAGCCGCTTCCGATATGCACGTCATCGCCGATATACGCGCCGCTTGAAATGACGCAATCCTCGCCGATCGTGGAATTTACGCCGATATGCACGTTCTGCCCGATCTGCGCGCTAGCGGCGATCTTTGCGGGCGTGCCGCTGCGAATGAGCGGCTTGGCAAAATGCGCGCTTAAGATCGCAAAGGCTAGATGCGGGTTTTCGCACTCCAACGCTCGCACGCCGTTTGGAACCGCAGTGCCGCACTTTACCAGCACGGCGGCTGCTTTGGTGGCGGATAAAAATTTCTCGTTTTTGTCGCTATCGCAGTAGCTCAGCTCGCTTTGCCTTGCGTTTTGAAGCGAATTTATCGCGGTAATCTCCGCGTCCGCTCCGCTAAGCTCTATATTTAAAATTTCAGCAATTTTAGATAATTTCATTTGCGCTCCTTTGATTAAATTTTATCGCCGCTTACATATCCAGCGCGACGCTGCCGCCGCGGACGACGTCGATCGGATTGTATTTTTTTATCGTCTTTAAAAATCCGTCGATGCGGTCTGCGTCGTCGCACGCCATGATGACGATCTTGCTGTCGTCGCTGTTTGCAATACTGCCGTTGTAGGCTTTTAAAACTGCGTCAAGCCCCGCTAAATTTTCGCCCAGCGCGATCTTTACCAAAACCATCTCCTTTTCGACAAATTTTGCATCATCGATGACCTTGTAGACGGGGATCAGTTTATGAAGCTGCTTAGTGATCTGCTCTATGACGCGCTCGTCGCCCGAAGTGACGATGCTAAGGCGCGATAGACCGGTATTTGGGATCGGTGCAACGGTGAGGCTGTCGATATTATAGCCGCGCCCCGCGAAAAGCCCCGAGATCCGCGACAAAACGCCATGCTCATCGGTAACGACGACCGATATTACTCTTCTTATGCTATTCATCCTAAGACTCCTGCTCAAAAATCATATTATAAAGCGCGCCGCCTGCGGGCACCATCGGCCAGACATTTTCGAAGCGATCGATCTTAGCCTCGATGACGCTTACCTTTTTGCTCGCAAGAGCCTGCTTCAGCGCATCTTCGAATTCCGCTTTGGTGCTAACGCTAAAGCCCACGCCGCCGAAGCCCCCCGCAATTTTTACGAAATCAGGCTGCGAGCTAAGATCGGTCGATGAGAAACGCTGCCCGTAAAACAGGCTCTGCCACTGCCGCACCATGCCTAAGAAATTGTTGTTTAATACGATATTTACGACGTTTAGACCGCTCGCGCTCGCCGTCATCAGCTCTTGGATATTCATCAAAATAGAGCCGTCGCCGCTAAAATTTATAACCGGTCTATCTCCCGCATAAGCCTTCGCGCCCAATGCCGCAGGAAGGCCGTAGCCCATCGTGCCCTGCCCTCCGCTACTTAGCAGAGTGCGCGGCTTGCAAAACGGATAAAACTGCGCGACCCACATCTGATGCTGCCCCACGTCCGTAGCGATGATAGCGTCCTCGCCCGCGATTTTTGCGGTGCTTTGGATAACCCACTGCGGCTTTAAAATTTCATCGCTGTCGTTAAATTTAAGCGGGTGAATTTCATCGTATTTGCGGATGAGCTCGCGCCACTGCTCGAAATTTGCAGCGCTGACCTCGCTTTTGATGCGCGGCAGCATCTCCTCTAGCACCGATTTCACGTCGCCCACGATCGGATAATCCGCGTTTATGATCTTTGAAATCGAGCTAGGATCGATATCGACGTGGATGATTTTTGCGTTTTTGCCGAATTCGCTAAGCTTACCCGTGACGCGATCGTCAAATCTCGCGCCCAAGCAGATTATCAGATCCGACTCGCTAAGCGCCATATTTGCGGCATAGCTGCCGTGCATTCCTACCATGCCGAGGCAGTTTTTATCGTCACTTCGCACGGCTCCTAGCGCCATAAGGGTTTGCACGACCGGGATCTGCGCAAACTCGCTAAGCTCGCGAACCAGCTCGCTAGCACCCGCGCTGATGACGCCGCCTCCGATGTAGAGGATAGGCTTTTTGCAGCTTGCGATTAACTCGACGGCTTTTTTGATCTGTTTAGAATTTCCCTTATAATTCGGCTTGTAAGTTTGCATCTTGATTTCGCTAGGATATTCAAAAATGCCAAGCTTCGCCGTTACGTCTTTGGGAATATCAACGTGCACGGGTCCAGGTCTGCCGCTGCGAGCGATATAAAAGGCCTCTTTTAAAATTCTAGGCAGCTCTTCTATCGTTTTAACTAGATAGTTGTGCTTGACGCAGGGGCGCGAAATTCCGATCGCATCTATCTCTTGAAAGGCGTCGGTACCGATGAGCGAGGTCGCTACCTGGCCGCTGATAAGCACGATCGGGATGCTGTCGCTATACGCCGTAGCAAGCCCCGTAAGCGCGTTCGTAAATCCAGGACCGCTCGTGACGACAGCCACGCCGACCTTGCCGCTAGCGCGCGCGTATCCGTCCGCAGCCATCGCCGCGGCCTGCTCGTGGCGCACCAAAATGTGTCTGAAGTATTTTTGTTTATAAATTGCATCATATATATTAAGCGCCGCGCCGCCCGGGTAGCCGAAAACAACCTCGACCCCCTCCTGCCGCAACGCCTCCACGATCATCTGCGATCCGCTAATTTCTTTCATACGCCCATCCTGTTTCGTTGGAATAATTTTGTGATTATATTATTTTGTAAATTAAATTTCACGAATTTTAGGCGGTAGATCGGGTCGAATTTCAAATTTAATAGCGGTGCAGACAGGGCAAAATTTCAGAATTTAGCGAGAGTAGAAAAGGCAAATTTAAAATTTAGCCATAAATTTAAAACGGACGGGATATTCGGATTTAAAATTTTAAAGTGCGGATTTGTTTCGACCAAACGCGGCGTATAAGTTTTAACGTAAAATTTTAGCTTGAAATTTTGCCATGCGAGGCTCGATTAAATTTACAAAATTTTTTGAAATTTTATCGTAGCGTGGAGCGACGCCAGCGTAAATTTTAAATTCTACACTACCAAAATTTTAAAATTTAGCCGTAAATTTAGGGCGGGCGGAATCTCGATTATAAAATTCTAAAATTCCGCCCGCATAAAATTAAATTTTAAAATCCTCTATCTACCTGCACGCCTACGCCTACACTAGCGCAGTTGCCGCTTTGCGGATCGCAGTCGCCGAAGCTTGTGACGCTACTGGATCTTTTCGAGCGGATCGTTCCCATATGCATAGGCACCGGCATGTTACGGCGCGAGCTTCCGCCAATCTCGCTATCGCTCATACTGCCAGAACTTCTCCTGCGAGAATAATCATCACGCGGAGGTGGCGGTGGCGGAGGAGGTGGTTTTATACCTCCCGGAGGTGGTGGCATACCGCCAGGAGGCGGAGGAGGTGGCGGCATCATACCACCAGGAGGTGGGGGTGGCGGAGGAGGCGGCATGCCGCCGCGTCTATCATATCCTCGTGGAGGTGGAGGCGGAAAAGTACCGGTTTCGGTAATAGTGATGCCGTTTCCGTAATTTTCCACGCGTCTATAAGTGGAGCCTCCGTAAACCGTGCGGGTGCGGGTCTTTTCGACCACGACTATGTCGCGATCAGGCTGCACCGGCTGCTGCACGTTAGCTCTAGGCGATATTTCAAAGCTCTTCTGCAGTTTAGCAGTATCGTAACTTGCAAAGCCGTTGATACCCTTTAGCTCATCTGCACTTGAAATTTCGCGTTTTTGGCGGTATTGCATAAGCATATCCGCCCTACCCGCATCAAGCCCGCCGATCGTCATCAGCTCGTAGCGACTAGCTTCGTTTATGTTGATTTTCGCCGCGGCGAGGCTCACTAAAAGAGCCAAAATCACTAAATTTTTCATGTGCGCTCCTTTGTTGGAAGTTACCAAATTCTAAACCCTCACGATAAATCTTTGATTAACACGCAAGCAAAATTTTGCTACAATTGCCTATCTTATTTCAAAGGATCAACCGATGAACGGAATTTTGCTCCTATGCGACGAACCCGCCGCCTACCAATCCGAGCTAAAAAAACTAGATAAAATTTTATCCATGAGCTTTCACAACGTTTTGCAACTTTGCATCGCTGGCGACAATGCCCTTTTTAGCAGAAGCGAGCTTGAAAAAGCGCTCGCAAACGGGCAGGATGAGCGCGTGCGAAAGGCGGCGATAGAGCGCTTTGCGCAGATTTTAGAGCAGTGTAATTTTGTGCTGGTTCGCGGCGCGGCGGGAGCCGATATGCGCGAGCTAAATTTACAAATCGCCAAGGATCTAAATATCCCCGTTTGCAGATTTTATCCTAACGAAATTGCCGCGCGCATCGGCGAGCGCGCAATCGCTGCGGCCAAAGCGGTAAGCTTTGCCAGCATATATGAGGATAAAATTTCATTTTCCGCGCTAAGACCTGCACAAGAGGGTGTAAATTCTAAAAAATTGGAGCTTTGCGGCAAAAATTCTGCCTGCGAAAAGGGCGCAAAATTTCACGACGAAAATTCCGCTTGCCAAAGCGGCGCGATAGAGCTTGATAAAGTCGTTGCCGACAAAAGCTACTTCACTGACGCCGCAAACTCCACGCGCTGTGAAATTCTAACCCCGTTGAAATTTGAAAGCAAGCTCTACGCCAAGGCTCGCGCGAACGTTAAAACCGTCGTACTGCCCGAAAGCGACGATGAGAGAATTCTGCGCGCAGCTGCAATTATAAAGCAAAGCGGTGCGGCAAATTTGATCCTTTTAGGGCGGCAAGACGAAGTGCAAAAAAACGCGAGCGAGCTGGGGCTCAATCTAAGCGGCGTTAAAATTTTAGATCCGCAGACGGATGCGAGCTTAGAAAAATTTGCGCGCGATCTTTATGAGCTTCGCAAGGCAAAGGGTATGAGCGAGGCGCAGGCGCGCGATTTAGTGCGCGATCGCACCTACTTCGGCACGATGCTCGTGTATGAAGGGCTAGCCGATGCGATGGTAAGCGGGGCGAGCACGACTACTGCGGAGACGATCCGCCCCGCGCTTCAGATCATCAAGACCAAGCCGGGCATCGCGAGCGTTAGCGGCGCGTTTATAATGTGCCTGGATACGCAGGCTCTGCTTTTTGCCGACTGCGCCGTAGCGCCTAGCCCTAGCGCGGAGTATCTGGCGGGTATCGCGATCTCAAGCGCCGCGACCGCAAAGGCGTTCGGGCTTGAGCCGCGCGTGGCGATGCTGAGCTACTCCAGCGGCGACAGCGGCAGCGGCGATAGCGTGGAATTCATAAAAACTGCGACGCAAAAAGCGCGCGAAAAGGCGCCGGCGCTCACAATCGACGGACCGCTGCAATTCGACGCCGCAGTCGATGCTGCAGTCGCTAAGAAAAAGATGCCGGGCTCCGCAGTCGCAGGGCATGCGAACGTATTTATCTTCCCCGATCTTAACTGCGGAAATATCTGTTATAAGGCCGTTCAGCGCACCGCAGGCGCTGTGGCGATCGGACCGATTCTGCAGGGCTTAAAAAAGCCGGTAAACGATCTAAGCCGCGGCTGCAAGGTCGCCGATATCGTAAACACGATACTTATCAGCGCCATTCAAGCGGGAGAGAATTAATGGATATCCTAGTCATAAATTCCGGTTCGAGCTCGGTTAAATTTAAATTCCACGATATGCTAAATCACGCCTGCATCGCAAGCGGGCTCATCGAGGAGATCGGCTCGACGCACGCAAGCGGAAGCATCAATTGCGCCAACGGACGAAGCATAAAAGTTGAAAACGAGCAAATTCCAAATCACGAAACCGCGATCGCAATCGCGATTGATCTTTTAAAACAAAGCGGAGTAATCAAAGATCTAACTCAAGTAGGCGGTATCGGACACCGCATCGTTCAGGGTGCGGATTATTTCGACGCTCCCGCACTCATAGATGATGACGTAATGGCTAAAATCGCCGAGCTTGCGCCGCTTGCACCGCTACACAATCCCGCAAATTTAGCAGGCATCAAATCCTGCCTAAAGATCGCTCCTAAAATTCCAAACGTCGCGGTTTTCGATACGATCTTTCATCAAAGCATCCCGCCTTATGCGTATATGTACGCGCTGCCGTATGAATTCTACGAAAAATATAAGGTTCGCCGCTACGGCGCGCACGGCACGTCGCATTGGTTCGTCTCGACAATGGGAGCGAAATTTTTGCGTAAAAAATACGAAAACTTCAACGCCATTACGCTACATCTTGGCAACGGCTCGAGCGTGAGCGCCATAGAAAACGGCAAATGCATCGACACCTCAATGGGGCTAACGCCGCTTGAAGGCATCATCATGGGCACCAGATGCGGCTCGATCGATCCCGCGATCATCCCATATATCGAGCGCGTCGCGGGCTACAACGCGCAGGATATGGACGTTATAATGAACAAAAAAAGCGGACTTTTGGGCATCTGCGGTGCAAGCGATCTGCGAAAGGTTTACGAAAAGATGGAGGGTGGCGAGCCACGCGCGAAACTCGCGTTTGAGATGCTCGTGTACAGCGTCGTTAAGATGATCGGGGCGTATTATGCCGTGCTCGGGCGAGTGGACGCTTTGATCTTTACCGGCGGTATCGGCGAGAATGCACCGCATTTTAGACAAAATGTCTGCGAGAAGCTCGCTCATATCGGCATCGAAATCGATGCGACAAAAAACGCCAAAAATACCGGCTCGATTAGAAATTTAAGCGCGGCGGATAGTAAAATCAAAACGCTCGTAATCCCTACCAACGAGGAACTTGCGATCGCTGAAGCTACGGTCGATACGATCAACAAAAACTCCGCGCAGATCGACT
>NZ_CALIJF010000197.1 GCF_938018035.1 uncultured Campylobacter sp.
TATTTTTACGTGCGGGCGTTTTCGGACGAAAACGGCACGAAACTGGGCTATATAATTTTGCATCGCGAAGGCTAGCGGCGAGATTTAAATTTAGGCGTTTTGCAGCTTGTCTGCTTTATCGCAGCGGTGCAGCGTTTTAAATTTAATCGTAAAATCGCGGAAATTTACGCTGAAATTATAAATTTTAAAAGGAGCGTCGGTATGAAATTTTATAAATCCGTTAAATTTAAAGCGATAGCTAGCGTGCTGCTTCTTATAATAATACTCTGCGCCGCATTTATTCGCATCGTGCCCGACTACTCCACTTCGCGAGGCTTCGCGATAGTTTCCCTTTCCGACTACGACAAATACAATCAAGGCTATTGTTTAGCCGAGGATAGAATTTTACCCAAAGAGGAGTTGTATAAAAGAGCGATAGGGCAGTATTTGGATTATGAGTTAAAATTAGAGCAAATGATCAATGATTATAGAGCTAATACCTATGGTAGCTCCTGGCGTAGCAAATATGAACTTGCGTATTATGAATTGGAAGGTATAAATTTATCGAATTGGTTTGAAATATTAAAAACGCATCATGATAATAATGAGACGTTTGAGGAAATTTTTATGAATAAACTAAAAGCCAAAAAAACCGACCCAAAGAAATATTTAAAAATAAATTTGAACGATATGAGTGCTGGATTTGATAGACCGATAATTACTCTAGACGGCGCTTATAAAGGACCAAATATTCATATATTGTTAGATAAGTTTGTTTTAATTTATAAAAATTATATACAACGCAATCATTCCGAATACCTATTTGATAGAATAAATTTTTCCGAAAAAATCAAAAAATATTATCAGGAGAGGAACAAGGCGTCGTTTGATATAAAACAAGGTTTTGAGCTGGATAACTGCGGAAATCTAAATTATCCATCGGAAGAATATTATTTGCGTAGTAGGGAAGCAAAAGGCGGCTGAAAAGTCGCTTCAAAACAAAATTTTAAAAAGCTCGATAGCCACGCAAATTTTACTTTTAAAATTTTAAAATTTGCGCCTAAATTTCACGTGCCGTTTTAATCCAAAAGCTTCTGCTTAAACAGCGGGATTTTGTAGCAAAAGGTGCTGCCCTCGCCAAGCTTCGAGCTGACGCTTTTTGCGATGCCGTAGCGCTTACAAATTTTCTCGATTATGTTTAGCCCGAGGCCGAATCCGCCAAGAGCCGCGTTTTCGCGCGAGTATCTATCCCAGATCGCGCTCGTATCCTTTATGCCGATGCCGAAGTCCTGCACGCTAAAGACCGCTATGCTCATCCCCTTTTCCAGCTCGATGATGATCTTGCCGCCGGGGCGCGAGTATTTTACGGCGTTGCTTAGCGTGTTGTCGATGAGGCGCATTAGCGAGGTTTCGTCCATAAAAACGCTCACATCGGGCGCTATTCGCGATTGCAAGCTTATGTTTTTGCTTTTTGCGACCAGATAGATGAAATTTATCCTAGCGCCCAAAAACTCGCTCATATCGATGCGGCGACTTTTGAAGCTCATCTTGCCGCTTTTGATGAAGTACTCCACGTCCTCGTAAGTAATTACCATCTGCTTGAGCGCGGATTTTATTCGCGCCGTGTGTTTGTCGCGCAGCCCAAGCATCTCGGTATTGATGAGCGCGACGCCCAGAGGGGTCTTTAGCTCGTGCATCGCGTCGTTGAAAAACGCCTTGATGAGGTTGCTTTGCTGCGCGTAGAAATTTTTTATGATTTTGTAGTTAAACAGCGCGATGATGAGCGCTACGAAAATCGTGATAAAGATCGTAGAGATCGCGATAAATTCTATCTTGGCGTAGCTTATCTTTTTTGAGATGACGAAAAAATGCAGCTTACCCTCGTGTAGAAAGTGGCGCTTAAAAAACACCCGTCCGCCGAATTTTAGCGTGATAAATGCAAAATCCGGCGGCTGGACGCTTAGGTTTGATCTTAAAATTTCGCCGTTTGCATTTAGGATCGCGTAGTCGTAGATGAGCTCGTCTTTTAGATTCAGATCTGCGCCGGCTAGGGCTTCGCCGCTTTTTTGTATCAGCTCGGCGACGTCGGCACTCTCCTCGATTTTGGAATTTAAATAGATTATATAAAGACTCTCGCTTATAAAGGCGCCGATGATGAAGATCGCGCTAAAAAGCGTAAATTTAAACCCTTTAAGCATTTATCTTATATCCGAGTCCGCGGCTGGAGAGGATGAAGTCGTTGCTCGTTTTGGAGCGGAGGTTGCTGATATGCACGCGCACATCGACGCTGCCCGCTTCGCCGTCCCATACGTCGGCGATGAGTTCATCTACGCTAACGAATCTTTTGATATTGGCGAGCAGAAATTCTATGATTTTGATCTCTTTGGCGCTTAGCGATATCTCTTCGTCCGCGCGTTTTAAAATTTTTAAATTTGCGAAGTAGTGAAATTTATCCGCGATCTTGACGGCGCCCTTTTCGTCGCCGAAATACTTTCGCATCAGCTCGCTTACTCTAAATTTAAGCTCGGCTAGGTGGAAGGGCTTTTTTAGATATTCGTTGCAACCAAGCTCGTAGCACTGGCTTAAATCGTCGATGTCGCCGAGCGAGGTCATCATCATCACGGGGGTGTTGAGGCCGAGGCTTCGCGCATATCTCAGCACCTCTTCGCCCGAAACCTCCGGCACTTTGATGTCTAAAATCAGCAAGTGGTATGCATTCGCGGCGATCTTATCGCAGGCTGCGTCGCCGCTTTCGCATTCGTCCACCTCGTAGCCGAGCTCCTGCAGATACTCGCTTACGCTGCTTCTGTATTCAAAATCGTCTTCTAAAAGTAAAATTTTCAAACCCGTTCCCTAAATCGGGAGCGAGACTACGCTCCCGTGCAAATTTGCCCCGCATATACGATGTAGTAGCGAAGCAGAATGACGCCGCAAAGCACGACGAAAGAATTTAAAACTATAAACGCAGGCTTGTAGGCGTGGTTTTTCAGCGCCGTAAAGGCGATGATGATTGGAGCGATGAGCCCCGTGCCTAAAACGCCGATCCAGAAAATTTTACCGTAAACCTCGTGCGTCAAAGCCTGCTGTGCCGCAAGTGCGCTCGTGCCGCCCTCGAAATACATCCCGACAAACAGAATGAACAAAAGCGGAATCTCAAAGAGTATCGCGCGCAGATCAAGCACCAAAAGGTATTTTATGCTATCTTTGTTTAACGAGCCTTTAAAAAACAGAAGTCCAACTAAAATGCTCGCCGCGATGCCGCTGGAAAAGCCCGATAGCAAAAATAAAATCGGAAGCACAGGAGTATTCCAAAGCGGAATTTTCATCACCGCGCTTAGCAAAAAGCCAGTATATGCGCCCACGCAAAGAGCAAGGATAAATAAAACCCGCTCGAAAAGTTTGGAAGCTTTGGCAAATGAGCTTAGCAAATTTACGATAGGTCGCAGAAAGGCGAGCAGTTTAAATTTGCAAATTTCCTCGCCGAAGACGCATAGCGCAAATACGAAGCTAAGCGGCACGTAGATTAAAAGCGCCGCCACGCCGAGGCTCATCACCGAGCCGAAGTTAAATTTGATCAGCAAAAGATAAAAGCTAAGTGGCTTGCCCAGATCAAAGATCAAAAGCAAAAGCCCCGCGCAGATCGTAAGCGGTGCCGTGATCGCGCCTGCTCTAATCATCGCGTCCCAGATGGAATTTTGCTCGCTTTCGTGGCGGTTCCATTTGACTAAAAGCGCCACCATCGTCGCTCCCGCGCTAAGACCCGCCAAAAATAGATAGATCGCAATCGGCCAAGGCCAGTAAATTTCAGAGTATTGGCTCATATCGCCCCACATATTATTCATAGCGTCCTCCTTTTTTGTTTTTGATATTCGCTAGGCGCGGTTTGGTATTTAGATACGCTTTCGGATATTCTACGCTTGTTTTGGCTAGCAGCTTGCTTACCTCGGAATTTAGGTCATTTACGTCGCCGAAAGTTAAAGCATCCGTTGGGCACACGCTTACGCAAGCAGGCTGCAAGCCTTTGCTCGTGCGGTTCGTGTAGCAAAAGGTGCATTTGCCGATAGCGTGCGTGATAGGATCGACAAACCTTGCGTCGTAAGGACAGGCCAGGATGCAGTATTTGCAGCTGACGCAAAGCCTCTCGTCTATGAGCGTTACGCCGTCTTTGGTTTTAAAGCTCGCTCCCGTAGGGCAGACGTCCACGCAGGGGCTATCCTCGCACATAACGCAGCTGGCGCGCGAATAATCGAGCTTTAAATTTGGAAAAACGCCGCTTGTTTTGCCGTGCACTTGCAGCCTATAAACGCCGCTCGGTACGCCGTTTTCATTCCTGCACGCAACCGAACAGGCTTGGCAACCTATACATAAATTTTCGTCGTGAATCATTATGAGTTTTTTCATAACCGCCCCTTTCAAATTTTAACTATATCGACGCCGACGTTGGTTACCATCGTGCTTACCACAGGACCCGCAGCCGGATCGAGAAGGACGCTTTGGTTCGTGCCTATGCCGTTCGTGCGCTTTAGCCCCGGGCTTACGTGCCCAAAGCCGTGGTATAAAAATAGGCAATCGTCCCTGATGCCTTGCGTGACGAAAATTTTAGCCTTTTGCTCGCCGAATTTATTTTTAAGCTTCACGATATCGCCCGTCTTTAGCCCCTCCGCTTTTGCAGAAGCAGGGCTGATCCAAACCGGCGATTCGCTCATCATATCGTTTAAAATTTTGACATTTTGAGTGTGGCCGTTGGTGTGAAGCGCGGTCTTGCCGGTCATTAGGCAGTATTTGTGTCCGCCGAATACGTCCATACCCTCGGTGTTTAAGCAGCCGTATCCCGCGAAAAGCTCCTCCACTTTCGGCGCGAAAAGCTCGATCTTGCCGCTCGGGGTTTTAAATTTCATCTGCGAGCTCATCTCGCCGTTTTCGTCCACGAACTCCGCCGCGGCAGGATATTTATCGATAAATTTAGCTACGAGCTTCGGCTCTCGGTAATACAGCTTCGGCACTTTGTAGCTTACGTAGCCGTTTTTGATTAAATTTGCGATTAGCTCGGCGTTGCCTTTGGCTTGCTGCATGCGGTATTCGTCGATGTTGTTCCAAGTGTAGTCTTTATCGATCTTCATCACTCTCGCAAGCTCTCTAAAAATTTCATAGCCGCACTTCGTATCGCCCACCGGCTCGACGGCTTTGTTTCGCATCACAAATCCAGGCGCGGTGCCGCCTTTGTTTTGAATCGACTCGTCGCGCTCCAAATAGGTGGATTCTGGCAAGATCACGTCGGCTAGGCACGCGAAGTCGCTCATATACACGTCGATTGCGAGCACGAAGTCTAGCTTTTTGATCGCCTCTACGCTCTTATCCACGCCTGCAACGTTGATGAGATGGTTAAAGCGCGTGCTGACCCAGCCTTTTACAGGGTAAGGCTTTTCGCTTAAAATCGTAGGCGCGATCTGCATCAAAACGCCGTGTTTGCGCGGCACGAAGAAATTTTCGCTACCTTCTTCGCCGCAGCCGTCGATGCGCGCGGTCTTTGGAATTTTAAAATTTTTATCCGGGTTTGAGATAGTAGGGAATAGATCCTCTTTGCAAAGCGTGTTGAAGGTTTTAGAGTCTTTAGAAAAGTAAATTCCGCCCTTTTTCTCGACGTTTCCCATCAGCGCGTTTGCGATCGCGATGGCGCGCGTGCGGACGTATTCGGCCTTAGCGGTCGTGGTTTTGTGCCCCCAGTCGATTACGACTGCGGGAGCCGCGGCGTAAATTTCATTTGCGATGCGCTCGATTTTGTCTGCCTTGATGCCCGTGATACCCTCTTGCCAAAGCGGCGTCGTATCCTTCACCGATTGCCTTAGCTCCTCTAGCCCCACGGCGTATTGTTCGATAAATTTTTTGTCGTATTTGTTATCGCGCAGCCAGACGTGAATTAGCGCCATTAAAAACGCCGCGTCGGTTCCCGGCTTTATCGGCAGCCACTCGTCGGCTTTAGAAGCTACGACGCTAAAGCGCGGATCGAGCACCAAAAGCTTTACGTCCTCTCTACTCGCGGCTTTTGCGAGCTTTTTGGTTTTTGAGATGTCGATTCCCTCAAAAAGATTGTGGCCGAAATTTACGATATATTTTGCGTCGCCGTAGTCTCTTTGCATATTAGCGCCGAAGGTGTGCGGCACGGCGATATTGTAGGTGACCGGGCAACAGGACCAGTGCGAGTAGATGTTCGGACTGCCGTAGGCACAGGCGAAATTCATCATCTGAGTGTGGTGCTCGCCCGTTTTGGAGGTAAAAACTACGCTTTGCGGGCCGTATTTTTGCGAAATCTCACCGAGCTTCTGCGCGCAAATTTTAAGCGCCTCATCCCAGCTTGCTTCTCTAAATTTGCCCTCGCCGCGCTCGCCTACGCGAATGAGCGGCTTAATGAGCCTTTGATCGTCGTAGAGCTGATTTATGCCCGCGCCTCCGCGAGCGCAGACCGAGGTTTTGTTTGAAAAGCGATGGTTGCCCTCGATGAGAGCGCCGCGACCGTTTTTGACGGTCACCTCGATAGGACAACGCGAGGAGCACATCTCGCAGACGCTGGCGACTTTCTTTTCCGTCTCGCCTGTAACCGCGCTAGCGTTTAAATTTAGATTTAGCGTCGCTAGCGTGCCGATCGCGGCGGTGCTTTTTAAGAAATTTCGTCTATTCATAAAAACTCCTTACCTTTAAATTTCGGTAGGAATTCTAAGGCTTCATCGTAAAAATAAGGTTAATTTTGATAATGCAGCTTTTGGCTTAGACTTTATCTCGAAAGATAAAATGCGTCCTGCGCCGTATTTTAAAGCCATAAAATAGCGCCAGCAGTAGCAAAATGCTAATTGCACCGCAGATCGCAAGGGCTACGCGAGCGCCCAGTAGCTCGGTAAAAAAGCCCGATATGAGCGCTCCAAATGGCGTACTACCTATTAAAAATAGCGCGTATAAGCTAAGCACGCGCCCGCGAAATTCGTTGCTTACGTGCATTTGCACGGTGGAGTTGATGCTTGAGTTTGTGATTACGAAAAGAAATCCAGTTACGGCAAGCCCTGCCGCAGCCCATGCGAAGGAATTTGCAGCCCCAGTAAGAGCTAAGCTCACCCCCATAGCGATCGCGCACGATCTGATTTTGCGGATGCCAAGTTTATCAAAGACTGCTACGAAAAGCGCGCCGCAAAAGGCCCCCACGCCTAGAGCCGACATCAAATATCCAAAGCTTCGCTCATCTGCGTCTAGGCTAAGCTTAACAAGTGCCGAGATTGTTACGTTGTAATTTGGCACCAGCGTCGCTACGATAAGCACTATTATCATTAGCTCGCTTAGAATTTTTTTGTGCGATACATACGAAATTCCAGCACCGATCGAGGCAAAAACGCCTCCGCTTCTGCTAGATAGCGTAGTAGCGGATGGCGGAATTCTTATGAAAAACAGCGAAACGATGATGCCTAAAAAGCTAAGTGCATTGAATAAAAAGCAAAAGCCCACGCCCCACAGCGCCATCACGATCCCCGCAAGTGCGGGTCCTGCAATACGAGCGACGTTGAAGGACATAGAATTTAACGCTATGGCGTTGGCTAGATCGCGGGGCGAGTCGATGAGGTCTTTTACCATCGACTGACGGCTCGGGGCATCCATGCTGGTAAAGATGCCGCTTGCAAAAGCGCAAAATAAAATTTTGCCGAAAGAATATAGCTCGCAAAAGCTCATAACCGCGAAAATTGAGGCGGTCACCGCCATGCCTATTTGAGCGAGCAAAAGGATCTTTTTGCGATTAAACTTATCGAGCAGTACACCGGAAAACGGCGTGAAAAGTAGCGCGGGCAAGAACCTCGCTGCAGCTACGAGGCTGACCTTAAAAGCGTCTGCGGTGATGCTTAGCACTAGCCACGGCAGCGCGACGCTTTGCATCCAAGAGCCGATCAGCGAGAGGTTCATCCCGATCCAATAAATTCTAAAATTTGAGTATTTAAGCGATAGGAAGGGATTTTTCAACGCGCCGCCTTTTGAAATTTTGATTTGAGATTATACATTAAATTTTAAAAATTCACTTAAAGATTTAACATTTATAAAAATTTAACGAAAATTTAATATTTCTGAAAAGAAAAATTTTATATACTCTGCAATAAATTTTTAAGCAAAGGATTAAAAATGCAAAGACCGACTCCGATTAATCAGGAAATCAAACTCGATGAGAAGCGCTATATAGTTTCCAAAACCGATCCGAAGGGCATTATCACGTTTGCAAATCCATATTTTTGTATGATTTGCGGCTATAGTGAGCTTGAGCTTTTGGGGCAGCCGCATAACATCATACGACATCCGGACATGCCGCGCATAGCGTTTAAGCTCATGTGGGATACAATACAACAAGGCAAGGATTTTACCGCCGTGGTTAAAAATTTAGCCAAAGATGGGCGCTTTTATTGGGTCATTACGGAATTTACTTCTAAAAAAGATCCTGTGACAGGGCAGATCACCGAATACACGGCATTTCGTAAGGCTCCGCCAAGATCTGCGATCGAAACTATAGAGCCAATTTATAGGGCGCTACTGGATGCTGAAAGAAACGGCGGTATGCAGGCTAGCCAAAAGGCGCTCGTGGACTTTTTAAAAAGCAAAGGCGAGACCTACGAGAGCTGGATCGCAAAGGTTTCAGGCAAATCCAATCCGCTCACCGCAATGTTTTTTAAGGCGATGAAAAAGCTTTTTAGCTAGTTTGACTGACACGGACGCAAATTAAAATTCCGCGGAATTGGTTGGAATTTTACCTCGAAAATTCCATGACATAATAAAATTATAAAATGCGAAATTTAGCCAAAATTCCGCGGAAATTTCTTAAATTTGAAATATAGAATTTAATAAAAATTCTTTAAAGATTATATTTTAGATTTCTTATATATATTTTACACCTAGTAGTATCACACCATACAGGTTGTTTCTACATCTAAAATTCCTGATGCGTATTTAGCGTAGCTCCGTGAAGCGCTAGAAAGTAACTTACAACAGGGTATCGAGCTATATAGCTACTTGATCTAAGAAAGAGGTGATTTGCTAAGAGAGAAATTTACTATAAGACACGAGGGTTGCTTTAAAATTTAAAAAGTTGAGTATAAGGCGGATTTAAAAATAAGGGAATTTATACGCTTGATTAGAATTTTTTGGATTTATGGTAGATTTTACGTATAGCTTAAAATTTCTAGAGTCTTTGCCTTATTGTAGGACAGCGAATGAGCGATAAAATTTACTGAGCTTTAAGTGATGAGAATATAAAATGGTGCGTCCATCAAATTTAAAGGCGATAAATGGATCAAAGCAGGCTTGAGGAATTAAGAAAACTCCTAAATAATAAGCACAGCGATGCAAAGCAAAATCTAACAGAAGGTCTTTATCCCAAAAATTTTAACGCTTTCGACTTCAAAAATTTAAAATTAGAAGATGCAAGCTCTAAGACTTTAAATTCCGATGATACCGCTATTAACAAAAGCTCTGAAGTCCAAGCCAGAGATTACGACAAAAATCCGATAATTCTTAAAAACTACGAATATATATATCAAAAGCTATTAATGGTTTTCTCTCTTTTTATAGGCGGCGTATTTGCCATAATCGTAAATTTTGATTGGAAAGCCAGCGGCGCAGTGGATTATAGTGTCAAGAACGGTATATACATGATTTTGTTTTTATCGTTTTTATCGCTATTCATTATATTACCTGAGCTTATAGATTATAGAAAAGAGAGACCGACGATACGGCTTAAAAACAACCAAATAGAATTTTACGAAAAAGATAAAATCGCGTATGTCGAGCAATGTGAAAATTTACAGCATAATATGGATTGGTCCTTTTTTATAGGAAATTTTAAAGGAAAAAGAGGATTGCTATATATGTTTATGGCGGCAGTGTTGCTATGCTTGGTTTTCATGACGATTGATCTTGTAGTTGCTCGTTGGTTTTTGAGCTTTGCTTTGTTTCAGTTTGCGGGCAATATATTAGTAAAATTTATCTTTTGTCTTGTTTTGGGAAAAAGTGGCGATAGGAGATTTTCGCTTTTTCCTACATTAAGGGTTGGCGAACCGCATTATGGACATATCGGCTTATTTGCTTGCTCCAGATATTATTTAATACCGATATTTAGAAATTCTATATATTTTGAATTGAAAGAGTATTTCTTAGCTAGACACAATATAAATATCAACGATGTAGATAAAATTTATTTCTAGCTATAAGTGACACAAAATTTTATCAAAATGTATGATGCAGAATTTTTAATGCATCAAATTCCATCCCGCGATACGGCGTAATGGAATTTGAAAGCAGTTCGTAGTGAGTAAATCTAAAACAGAATTTTAAAATTTAAATCCCAAAAACGCTAGCCGTTATATCCTAAGCGGCGCATATTTGCGCACGCGTCCTTGTAGCCGTAATAGCACGAGATGCGGTATAGATCAATGGCGTTGAATTTATTTTGCTCCACGCCCTCACCTTTTTCAAACATCGCTGCGAGCTTCTGGCAAGCAGGGAAGTTTTGGGAGAGCGTGCACGCAGCGTTGTAGGCATTGGCGGCAGAAGCATAGTCGTGCTTGGAATACATAGAATCCGCAAAATTTAAACACATTGCGCCATTGCCGTTTTTGCACGCATCGCTTTGCACGACGCCTCCTTGTAGGTTCATCGGGCGGATTCCGTCTTGGACATCGGCAAAAGAATACTTGCCGCTTTTTGGCGCATCGACTGCGCTTTTTGGTGCGTTGCTAACGCAGCCTGCCAAAAATACTCCAGCGGCGATCAAAGCTAGAATTTTTTTCATATTTTGCTCCTTAATTTTTTGAAATTTGGCGACCCAAAACGTAATAGGTCTCTTTGCCCGCGACCTTTTGTAGCTTGAGCTTAAATTTTTCCGACCAAGCGCTGATGATATCTTCAACAGCGGTCTTGCGCTCCTCATTCGTAGCGTCGTTTTTAATCTTAAAATACGGGTTTGAATTCGACATAGCCACATGCGCACCGTAAATTTTAAGCTTATCGTTCAGCCCCACGATGCGATCGAGCTCGTTATCCTCAAAATCACACTTCGATAAAATTCCTCGCAGCTGCGCGACCGTCGCGTCGTTTACGCTATATCCTAGCGCTAGCAAAATTCCATCTTCACTCATTCTCATCCTTTCAAAAAAATTTATTTGTTCGCTTGTGAAATCAAAACGCCTTCGATTATGCTTTTTATGTCGCCGTCCAAGATCGCATCGGTCTGGCTATACGCCTCGCCGCTGCGGTTATCCTTGACCTGCTGATACGGGAAAAGCACGTAGGAGCGGATCTGATGCCCCCAGCCGATCTCGCTTTTAGGCGTGTTCTCGTCCTTCTCGCGCTGTTTCATCAGCTCCAACTCGTAAAGGCGCGACTTTAGCACCTTCATCGCCGTTTCTTTGTTTTTGTGCTGGCTTCTGTCGTTTTGGCAGTTTACTACGATGCCCGTTGGGATGTGCGTGATGCGCACGGCGCTTTCGGTTTTATTGATATGCTGCCCGCCTGCGCCGCTTGCGCGAAACACATCGACGCGAATATCCTTCTCTTCGATATTTATCTCGATATCGTCATTTAGCTCCGGGCTTACCATCACGCTTGAAAAGCTCGTGTGTCTGCGCCCTGCACTATCAAATGGGCTTACGCGCACCAGGCGATGGATGCCGTTTTCGGCTTTCAGATATCCGTAGGCGTTCTCGCCGCGCACGATGAAGCTAACGTCCTTAAGACCTGCTTCCTCGCCCTCTTGAAAGTCCAAAACCTCGATCTTAAAGCCCTCTCGCTCGCAAAAGCGCAGATACATGCGGTATAGCATACTCGCCCAGTCGTTGCTCTCCGTACCGCCCGCGCCCGGATGAATGCTGACGATAGCGTTTTTATCGTCGTTTTCGCCGCTAAGCATCATAGAAATTTCTAAATTTATGATCTTGTCCTCTAGCTCGTCCGCTTCGACAAAAAGCGAGTTTATCGTCTCTTCGTCGTTTTCCGAGTTTGCCAGCTCATATAGAGCTTTTGCGTCGTCTACGGCGTTTTTAGCGTTTAGAAATTTATTTAAGATATTTGAAATTTTAGTTTTTTCCTTGCCGATGGCGCCTGCTTTTGCGACGTCCTGCCATAGATTTTGATCGTTTTCAAGCTCCTCGATCTCTTTTAGGCGCGCTTTGATGTTCTCCGGTTTTACGACGCCCGCAATATTTTCGACTTTAGTATTTAGGGTTTTTAAAAGTTCCGTATATTCGTAATTATCCAAAATTTAAGACCTTTTTTATGCTTTTGGCGTGATTATAACATATTTTGGATTAAGGTTGTTTATAAAATTTTATTTAAGGCGGGTATTATGAAGCATTTATCTATTAGGGATATCAAAACCTGCTTGATATTGCCATGATTAATCAGTTTAAGCTCCGTCGAGAGATCGGGCAAAGGGTCATTTAGTAGTAGTTTTAGCTTTGCTTCTTCTAGCTTTAACTTTTTGCAATCGGCTTTTCTGTCTTTAAGCATAGACACCACTAGTCTTAGCTTTTCTTTTGTCATTTCGCTTTGCACGAAAGTACCTTATACACGATAATGGAACATAAAAAAGCCGCAATGGAGCAGGCAAAATACGCCCAAATTTCTCCGATAGTTTTTTCAAGAAGCGCGTGCAATCCTAGCAAAAAGAAAACTAAGCCTATAATGCAAATCACGCCCGTAATTATATTTAGTAAAACCGAGTTGGCGCTCTTTAAAAAAGAGCGCCTGATATCGCTAGCTTGAGCGTCTACGAGCTCTACTACCGAAACTATAAATTCAGATATGCCGGCCATTATTTTTTCAGCAACCAAGCGAGCAAAAATCCGACGCCCGCAGCGATAGCGATGCTTTTTATTGGATCTTGTTTTATCGTGTCATTTACGCTTTCTATGCCGTCTTTGCCTTTGAGCCTTAGATCATCTATATATTTTTTGATCTCATTGCTGTTTAGCTGATCTAGAATTTTATCTTTAGCGGACTCCGCACGCTCTGCACCTATGTTTTTGATGGACTTCATAATCTCTTTAAAATCCGCTTTTAAAGAGTCGATATCCTTTTTCAAAGAATCTAAATTTGTCTCTTGAGTAGCCATTTTCGCTCCTTTTGAAGTTTATTTTAGAGCTAAAGCTCGCGATAGATTTTAGTACTTATTGATTAACGTTCGCTAAATAGACCGCCCTTTCGCGCTTAATTTATACCTTTAATATTTTTTGATATAATTGCCAGCCTTAATATTTTATATTGAAAAGAGAGAACAATGCAGATCATTAGAAGCGTAGAGGAGCTAAAAAGCTTCAGGGCAGCGGCAAGCGGCAGCGTGGGCTTCGTGCCTACGATGGGGGCTTTGCACGCGGGGCATGCGAGCCTCATAAAAAGGGCGCGAAACGAAAACGACATCGTAATCGTCTCGGCATTCCTCAATCCGGCGCAGTTTTTGCCCGGCGAGGATCTAAACAGCTACCCAAAAAACGAAGCGGGCGATATTAAAATTTGCGAGAGCCTCGATGTGAACGCGCTTTTTATTCCGAGCGTAGATGAAATTTACGGCTCCTGTGAGCCGGGCATTATCGCGCCTAAGCCGTTAAGCGAAATTTTGGAGGGCAAGACGCGCCCGGGACACTTCAACGGAGTGCTTAAGGTGCTAAATAAGCTCTTCAATCTCGTACGTCCACTCAACGTATATATGGGCAAAAAGGACGCCCAACAGCTTTTTATCGTACAAAATATGGTAAAGAGCTTTTTTATGGATATAAACATCGTGCCCTGTGAAATCGTGCGCGAGAGCGACGGCTTGGCGCTTAGCTCGCGCAACGCCTATTTGGATGAGGAGGGAAAACTTATGGCGCTTAAGCTTTCGCGCTCCTTGCTAAATGCCAGCTCGCTTATTAAAAAAGGCGAGATCAGCCTAAACATCGTCCGCGAAAAGATGCTTAGCGTGCTTGAGCCGCTGGCGGTCGATTACATAGCGTTTGTAGATTATAAATTTAATGAAATTTCGCAGATTAAGTCGGGAGATACTATCATTTTAGTAGCCGCCAAGGTAGGCACGACCCGTCTGATCGATAATATCTGGCTGTAGATGGCGAAGCTTCATCTCGTCTCGCTGGGCTGCAATAAAAATTTGATCGACTCCGAGATCATGCTCGGACGCCTGCAAAACTACGATATCACGCCCGACGTCGCCTCTGCCGACGTCATCATCGTAAATACCTGCGGCTTTATAAACTCGGCCAAAGAAGAGAGTATCCGCGCGATCCTAGACATGCACGAAGCGCGTAAAAAAGGTTCTCTGCTCGTAGTCACTGGCTGCCTCATGCAGCGATACCGCGAGGAGCTGATGAAGGAGCTGCCCGAGGTCGATCTATTTACCGGCGTCGGAGACTACGATAAGATCGATGAAATCATCCTAAAAAAGCAAAATTTATTTAGCCCGGACACCTACCTGCAAGCAAGCGAAGAGCGCGTGATAACGGGCTCAAACTATCACGCCTACATCAAAATTTCAGAGGGCTGTAATCAAAAATGCAGCTTCTGCACAATTCCAACCTTTAAGGGCAAGCTAAAATCCCGCGCGCTCGAAAACATCGTAGACGAGGTGCAAAAGCTCGTAAAAAGGGGCTACTACGACTTTAGCTTCCTCTCGCAGGACAGCAGCTCGTATATGCGCGATCACGCTGTTAGCGACGGCCTCATCTCGCTAATTGGCGCGGTCGAAAAGATCGAGGGCGTCAAAACCGCGCGTATACTTTATCTATACCCGAGCACAACCTCAAACGCGTTAATCGAGCGTATCATCGCCTCGCCCGTGTTTGTAAACTACTTTGATATGCCGATCCAACACTCAAGTGAGAAAATGCTAAAAATCATGAGGCGCGGAAGCGGCGTGGCGCGAATCAAAGAGCTTTTAAATTTGATGAAAAGCGCGCCGGGTTCATTTTTACGAACGGGCGTCATCGTCGGACATCCGGGCGAAGGTGAAGCTGAATTTGACGAACTTTGCGCGTTTTTACAGGAGTTTAAATTTGACCGCGTTTCGGCGTTTGCCTACTCCAAGGAAGAAGACACGCTCTCTTGCGAGATGGAGCAGGTGCCGACCAAAATCATCTCAAAGCGCCTAGGTAAGATCGAAAAGATCACTCGCGCCGCGATCGAGGCGAGCTTCGCGCAGGAGCTGGGGCAAAAATTTATCGTCTCGCTCGAGGACGAAAGCAGTGAGGGCGAGATGTTTTATGCCGCGAAAAAGGCGCTCTGGGACAAGGACATCGACGGCGAAATTTTGATCAACGAAAGCGACGTGGAGCAACTAGAAACCGGTGGTCGCTACTGGTGCGAGATCACGCAAGTAGCGGGCAGCCAGGCGCTAGGCAAGATCACGGCAAAGGCCTAAAGTGCTAAGCGCGCCCGTTTTACACAAGCTAAAATCGGGGCGAAATCTGCTTGCATTTTCGCACGGCGTCGATAGTACGGCGCTTTTTTATCTTTTGGACGAGGCGGGCGTAAAATTTGACCTTGCGATCGTGGATTATAACGTCCGCGCGCAAAGCAAGGACGAGGTCGCATCAGCGCAGCAGCTCGCGGCTAAATTTAACAAACAAATCTATGTAAAAAGCGTGCGTCTTGGCGAGTCAAATTTCGAGCACGAAGCACGCGCGGCTAGATACGATTTTTTCGCCGAGATTTGCCGCGAGCGGGGCTATGAAAATTTGATCTTAGCGCATCAGTTTGACGATAAATTCGAGTGGTTTTTGATGCAGCTTGGGCGCGGCGCGGGGCTTAGTGAACTGCTAGGCATGCAGGAGATCGAAGCCCGAGAGGACTACGCGATCGCTCGTCCGCTTTTAGGCGTGCGAAAGTGCGAGCTGGAGCGGTTTTTGCGTGAGCGAAATCTGAAATACTTCACCGACGAGACGAATTTAACGGACCGGTTTAAGCGCGGATTTGTTCGCGCTAAATTTAGCGAGCCGTTTTTGGACGAATACTTTAGCGGCGTGAAAAAAAGCTTTGAGTTTTTGGCGACCGATGCGTTAAATTTGGCTCCCGAAATTTATAATCCCGCGCCTAAAATCTATCTCATAAAACGAGGCCGGGGCGAGCTTCGCGGCATAGATCTCGCCTGCAAGCGGCTAGGGCTCGTGCTAAGCGCCGCACAGCGAAACGAATGCGCGCGTTGCTTAGAAAAAGGCTCGGACTGCGTGCTTGGCGGCAAGGTAGCCGTGGGCGCGGGCGAAAATTTTATTCTTGTAACGCCATATATCAAAGCCGCGATGGACAAGAAATTTAAAGAAGCGTGCAGACGGCTCGCCATCCCGCCAATAAACCGCGGATTCTTGTTTTCCGCAGGCGTGGATCTTGCGCTATTTAAGGAGCTTTTATGAACGTTTATTTTACCTCTGATCTACACTTCGGCCACGAGCTAGTGCTGAAAAAATACCCGAATTTTAGAAAAGGGGCGAACGTGGCCGAGATGGACGAAAATCTCATCGCCGCTTGGAACGCGCTCGTTACGCCAGAAGATCTCGTCTATAATCTCGGCGACGTATCCTTTCACAAGGATTTTGCGCACACTTGCGAGTTACTTCGCAGACTAAACGGGCGACATTTTTTGGTGCTCGGCAACCATGATGGGCGCATCGCTGCGATGAAAAACGAGCTGTTAAGCCAGCGCAAGGCGGACGGCAATTTTATGTTTGAGCAGATCGTGGGATATGCCTTTGTGCGCCTATCGCATAAGAGAGCGGCTCTGTCTCACTACCCGATGATCGAGTGGGCAAACTGCCATTATGGCGCGCTGATGCTCTATGGTCACCTGCACGCAGATATCGCTGAGGTTTCAGGCAGAGCGCTAAACGTAGGTTTTGATCTGCACGGCAAAATTTTAAGCGAGGACGAGGTGTGGTCGTATCTGAAAGATATCCCGCCCAAAGCGCATCACGCAAGCGAGCTAGAAGGCATTAGCGATAGCGACGACGTGGAACAAAGGTGGATTCTGATAGAAAATTTTTTACGCAAAATTAATCGGGATTCGTGAAAAAGACAAAATTTACGGCGCAAGACGGGCTCTTTGCGGCAAATGAGTTTAAATTTAAAAGCGAGTTGTTTAAATACTGATTATTTTACCCAGCCAAAATCCATTATGTAACGCGAGATAAAATTTAATAAAATGCGGCGCAAACAGGCAACTAAATCGTATCAAGCAAGCGCGATCTTGCAAAGATAAAATTTTAAAATTCTGCCTAGGTGCGGAGCAAAAAATTTGATCTAGCGGGCTTCTAGCATCACGATTTTGTTGATGTAATCGGCGAAATTTAGATTTATCAAATTTGTTTTGATGAAGATGCGCGTGAAAATCACATAACCGATCTCGTTGCTAAGCGTGCCGTCGGAGTAGATGAAAACGTTGGTGAGAAACTCGCTATTTTCGGATTTGTAGAAGGTCTCGATCTGAAAATTTAAAAGCTCGTAAAATAGCTCGTCCGCGTCGCTCATCGCCGCCTGCATCTCCTCGTCGATACGCATTATATCGGCGTAGAGCACGCGCTCTTGGTTGGCGACGACGAAACATGCGCGGTTATTAAATTTCAGCGCGAACATTGCCATGTTTTCAAAATCGCTTTGATTTTTTAGCAAGAAGTATAAAATTTTAAATAAACTAGCGTGCGAGCTAAATTCTATTCCAAAAGTCTCATCCGCCGCCTGTGCACTTGCGCGAGGAAATTCCACTATGAAGCTATCATCGACTTTTTGATAAATGCTATTTTCTTTAATCATATAATCCTCGTTAAAATACACTCTTTGATTTTCGTCGTCTATCAGTACGCAAGAGATTAAATTTTTATCACTCAGATCCGCAAAGCCCGCCAGCGAGGTAGCCAGATCATTTTCTTGCGCGATAGGAAAACGATCGGATTTCTCATCCAAAATTCTTTTGCCAAAGCCCAATTTTCTATAAAAAAACTCGCATGCGTCGGCACTTTTAGCGACGCCGAGGAATGATTTTGCTTTAAATAGTGCCATTTTTTCTCCTAAAATTGCAATTATATCGAAACACTATTATTTCAAACTAAAATTTAACGTCCTGCTCGGCGCTTGCAAAAAGCAGTTGCCTGATCGCCTCTTTGCCCTCTTCAAGGTCAAGTCCTTCTAAATTTAGCGGCGCGCTGAGGCTGTAATTTATGCGCGAAAAGGGCTTTGGCAATACCATCTCGTCCCAGCTATGAAATTTCCAAAAACTGCTCGCTTCGTAATTTAGCGCGTAAATGCCTAAGTTTAGTCGCTGCGCAAGGATCACGGCGCCGTCGGCGACGCTGTGAAGGGGGCCGCGCGGACCGTCGGGAGTGATGATGACGTCGGTGCCGTTTTTTATCTCTTTGATCGCGCCCATAAGTGCGCGCGCGCCGCCTTTGAAACTGCTGCCGCGAATTGCGCCGATACCGAAATGCGAGATCACGCGCGTGATTATCTCGCCGTCTTTGTGATCCGAGATGATGACCTTGGCGCGCCTCTTGCTGCCGAAATCCCGCAGCCACCAGCGCCTATACGCAAAGCTCATCATCGCTAATCTTCCATGCCAAAATACGACGACGCAGGGCTTTTCGGGCAGCTTCGTGGGTGTAAATTTAACCCTGCACGTTAAAAAAATACACCAAATCAGGATAAAAATGAGATATTCGGCGACGCGGAAAAATAGCCGCTTTTTAAGCGATAACTTTTCCATAAAGCGCCATTCTGGCGGTCTTTTCGATACGTACTCTGCGCGTTTTTCCTAGTAGCTCCTCGCCGCCTTGCGCGCAGATTAAAAAATTTGAAAAGCTTCTACCGCACGCGGTGCCGCCCTCGCGCAGCTCCTCGAAATATACGTCGAAAATTTTATCTTTTTGCGCTCCTGTGATCTCGTCTAAAATTTTAGCGTGAGCGCTTTGCAGCCTACTTAGCCTTTCGCTTGAAATTTCATCATCCAGCGGCTTTAAGCTTGCTGCCGGCGTGAGCGGTCGCGGGCTAAATTTAAAGGAAAAAACCTGCTCGAATCTCACTGTCTTTAGCACCTCCATCGTCTCGGCAAAATCCTCCTCGCTCTCGCTCGGATAGCCTACGATGATGTCGGTGCTGATCGCCGCACTCGGGCACATCCGCCGCAGCTTAAGCGCACGATCCAGATACCACTGCTTAGTATATCCGCGCTTCATATCGCGCAAAACCTTACTAGAGCCGCTTTGTAGCGGCATATGCATCGATTTGCAAATTTTAGGATTATTACAAAAAACGTCCAAAAATTTATCGTCCATATGCAGCGGATGCGGGCTAGTAAAGCGGATGCGCTCGATGCCCTCTATCTCGCCAAGCCGCACAAGCAGGTCGCTGAAGTCGATTTTTTCGTGCGCGCTAGAAAAGCACTTGCCGTAATTATTGACGTTTTGGCCGAGCAAAAATATCTCTTTGGCGCCGCGAGCTGCAGATCTTTCGGCTTCGCGCAAGATGATTTGAGCGGGGATCGAAATTTCATCGCCTCTAGTCTGCGGCACGATGCAGTAGGAGCACTTTTTGTCGCAGCCGATCATTATGTTTATGAAGGATTTATATGGCGAGCTCGCAAAATCTCCGAAGGCAAACTCGCTCTCGTCGTAGTTTATGTCCGTGCTGATAAATTTTGGCGTACGTACGGCTTGCGAAATTTTAGATACATTTCTGGCGCCGAGTACGAAATCCACGAATGGTGCGCGCTTAAAAATCTCTCCGCCCAGATGGCTTGCGGTGCAGCCGCAAACGCCGATTTTGGAGCCCTTTTTTCTCGCTTTATCGAATGCGCCGATCTCGCTGAAAAGCTTATGCACGGGCTTTTCGCGCACGGAGCATGTGTTTATTAAAATCAGATCGGCAATGCTAATGTTATCGGTAATCTCGTAATCTTGCTCTTTTAGCTGCGCGATAATATGCTCGCTATCGCGCACGTTCATCGCGCAACCTAGGGTCTGGATGAAGAGGAGTTTGCTCAAAGGATATGCACCTCGTACATATACTCGTTTTCGTTCAGCCCGTATCGCACTATGCGCTGATACACGCTAAAACCCTTAGTGTCGAAAAAATCCACCAAAGCGGCTAAATCTTTTTGAGAATTTTCTCTATCCAGATAAAATATTTTTTGTCCGCTCTTTTCTACTTGGGCTTGCAAATCCTCGATCTTAACGCTTTTTGGCTTAGAAGCAAGCTCCGTTCTGGCAAGTTTTAGCTGCATGATCTATCCTTTCATTTATCTTTTTAAACCCGCGAGTTTAGCGAAATTTAGATAATAATTCGTTTAAATAAAAATAAAGTCAAAATTCCATATAATACCGCACTTCAAAATTTAAAATCCAAATTTAGTAGCACGAAATCAAATCTTAAGGAAAATTTATGGAAAAAATCACCGACATCATCGAGTCGATTGCAAATGAAAAGGGACTTGAGCCCGCGGACGTCAAAGAGCGCGTCAAAACGGCGTTCATCCAGACTGCAAAAAGACTTTTCGGCGAGGAGTATCTCTACGACAGCGAAGTCGATCCGCAGACCAAGCGCGTCAAGCTTTACCAAAAAGTCCACGTCGTAGCAGACGATGATGAGCGACTCGGCGATCACAACTTTATCGCGCTAAGCGAGGCCAAAAAAATAGGCGAAAACGCAGAGATCGGCGATGAGCTAAGCTACGAAATAAATATCGAAAACCTCGGTCGCACGGCTTCCGGCGTGCTGGCTAGAGAGCTAAATTTCCACATCCAGAGGCTACTTGAAGAGAAAATTTTTGAAAACTATAAAAGCAAGGTAGGCACCCTCACCCACGGCACGGTCACCAAGATCGATCACGACGGCACGACCTACGTAGAGATCGAGGATACGAA
>NZ_CALIJF010000198.1 GCF_938018035.1 uncultured Campylobacter sp.
AGCCTTACCATGGTGCGAACTTAAAAATTTCATACTCACGATACATTTATGAGAGCATAAGGCTAGCATAAATTATCGAGGGTATAATAAAATTAAAATTTTAGGAGGAAGCGATGGCTTTTGAAAACGCAATCATCACTAAAAAGGATGATGAGAAGTATGGATTGAGCGCTCTATATGGTAAGTATAATTATGGAGTAAAGTTGCCAAATCTAAATTTTACAATAGATAGGCAATTAGATTGCTGGCTTTTAAAAATTTATAGCTTTCCAGATCCAAATTATGACAGAGCTGTTTTATCAAAGTCTTTATGGATTTTGCATTATAATAATAGAAATATAGAAATTATGCTGGACTATAATTTTGATATTGATAGCACAATAAGTCCAAAGAAATTTCATCGTATTTGGAAAGTCTTAGGGTTAAAGTCTAGTTTAAATTCCAAAGCACAAATGCAAAATATTTTTCACTTATTGCAGAAAAGTTTAGAAGCTTATGGCGATTATGATGCGTGGCAATCGGATCCAAACTATACAATGGAACTACAAGACTTAACCTATAAAAAGGAGGAATAAAATGGTGTTTGTTGCAGAGCGTATTCCAAAAGGAATTTTAAATGTGCCTGGAATAAGAGGGTCTGTAATGATGCACCTAAAAAAAATATCCAAGTCGCGCTTTCGTATCAAAAGATTTAAAACGCTAGAAAGGTATATTTCTTGTAATTATAAGGAAATTTCTAAAATTCTTATAAATTTAAAATTCCTATAAAGCGCGCAGAATAAAATCCTCGTCAAAATTTCAACGCCCAAGCTTTATTTAAATTTCGGTACGTCAAACTCTGCGGCGAAATTTTAGATAAATTTCACCTCCATTTCATTTAAAATTCAAGAGCATGTTTAAATTTAAGGAGCTAGGATGAAACATTTATCAAGCGCGAGCCCGCTTGATAATGCAGATGAGAAAGAGTAAATTTTTCGGGTTTAACGCCCTTTTTGCGTTATATACGAGGCAAAATAATGCAGATAAGAAAGAGCGGAAATACTCCGCTCTTTAAAATTTTAGTTGCCGCTTAGATCAAATTTATACGCAGCTTGCAACCATATCTCGTTCTCGTCAAACTTCCTATTTACGCCGCTAGCGTAGTGGTCGCTTCTCTCAAGCGCAGTGTAGGTTACGCCCAAGCTTAGCCCCTTAACGGCCTTAGGAGCGTAGTTTGCCGTTACCGCCCAGCCCTCTACGTCCATGCTGGTGCCGACCTTTTGGCCCGCAGCCCCGCTAGCATTGATATTATTCGTGCCGCCTACTCTGTCTTGATCGCCTTTTACGTAGTGTAGCGCAGTTTTGAAGCCGTCCAAGCCGATAGCGCCGAAGTTGTAATCAAGCACGATCTTGTGCGTATCCATACCCGCATATCCTGTGAAGACGAACGGACCTCTAATAGGCAGCGCGGTGTATGATCCCGGGCCGTTGCCGACGCCTAAAATAACGGCATCATCATCGCTAACGGTCGTATAGGCATACGATAGACCGAATCCAAAAAACTCGCTAACCGAGACTCTTGCGCCGAACATATCGCCGTCAAGCCTTCTTGGCTCCAGCCCTCCGTCCACGCGCGAGCCTTTGTAGTTAAGATCAAATCCCAGCTTCAAAACCTCGCCTACCGGCACTTTTACATTCGCCTCGGCAAGATACAAGCTAACGTCGCCGTCCTTTAACGCGTTAGCGGGTTTTACGTCCGTTACCGCTGCGTAAGCGCCAGTTAAAGTAGCATAAGGCAAGGATTTGTTTTGAACGTATGCGGAGAAGATATTTTCAAATTTTACGGCGACCGGACCAGTCATATTGCCTAGAATCACCCTATCTTTAAACAAAGGAGCTTTTCCTTCGCCTGCAGGAGCGCCCATAGCGGTTTTACTCCTTCCTTGGAATTTATAAAACCATCCGCCCCACAATGTAGTATCGGGGATATCTTTATTGGATATCGCTACGCCCTCGAAAGCCTCTTTAAACGCTCTCGTATAGTTGCCCGCAACGAGCGGAGTAACGACATATTGTCTACCCGCTTTTATATCGGTATTTCCTATGCCGTATCCTAGGTATAATTCCGATAATACCGCACCCTTGGTATACCACTCCTTATCGTAGGCGATCTTATTGCTTGAGCCTACGCGATACGGCATCAACCAGCCTTGCCCAGTAAGCCCTATTCTAAAGCCGTAAAGAGGATCGGTGACATATCCGAGCTCAAGACCCACGCCGAATGCCTCGTAGTCGTTATCGCCCGTAGCTGCCTCGCCTCTATTATCTACGGTTTTATTGGCGTAAGTGGTCTTTACCGTTCCGCCAAGCTTACCGTTAGTGATCGCCTCGGCTACGCTATCCGCCGCGCTTAGCGAAGATAGCGCACATGCGCAAACCGCCGCAGCTAAACTTAGTTTGATGAGTTTCATTCGAAATCTCCTTTCATAAAGATTTACAAATATTTATAAAATGAATTATATCAAACAATCTCGCTGTTTGCGATAAAAAAGGGGTAAATTTAAAATAAGATTACGCAACTTTGTAAAGATTAAATTAATGAATAGTGAAATTTATCGCCCGATTTATGATTTTATGATTTGACGGATATTTTCGGCTTGCGTCCCGACCTCAACTAGCGGATAAAAGCGATCAAAATTTTAAAATTTCCAAAACGCCAAACTGAGCCGCCAGATAAAATTTTACCGAAATCAAAAGATGAAATTTCGCCGCTTTTAAATTTTAAAATTTAAAAAGCTCGTGAAGCTTGCCCGCCGAAATTTCTCTTTAAATTTAAAACGCGGCTACATAGATATATGCAGCCGCACAGAATTTGGGTAGCAGATCGAAGCTCTAAATTTAGATAATCTACAGAGCCTTTACGATCAGCTCGTTTACGTTTTTAATAAACCCGCTCGGATTTTCAAGCTCCTGCCCCTCGCTAAGGCGCGCCAGATCGTAGATTATTTCAGAAACTTGCGGCAGCATTAGTTTATCGGCCTGCAGCTTTTTGATGATCTCGTGATCCGCGTTGATCTCCAAAATCGGCCTTACGGGCGGCAGATTGCGGTTTCCCATCTGCTTAAGCAGCTGCTGCGTCGCAAAATCGGGATCGTTCTCGTCAAAAACAAGGCAGGAAAGCGAGCCGCTTAGACGCGATGAAATTTTAACGTCCTTGACGCGTTCGCCTAAAATTTCTTTGATCTTTGCGGCGATTTCTTTGGCTTGCGGCGTCGCGGCATCGTCGCTTACAGCTTCTTGCTTGATCGAAGTCGCATTTTTAACCGGCGTCTTATCAAACTCAAAAACGCCAGGCATCACGATCGTATCGATCTCATCGTCGCAGAGCAGCACCTCCGTGCCCTCGGCGTTAAATTTCTCGATCAGAGGTGAGCTTTTAAGCATCGCGGCACTGTTTCCCGCGATATAATAGATCTCTTTTTGCTCCGCGCCCATTTTTTCCTTATATTCGCCAAGAGTGATGAGGCCGTCTCGCAGGTTTGATTTGAAAAGACAGAGCTTTAAAATTTCCTCTTTGTTTGCGCCGAAGCCGTAAAGTCCCTCTTTCAAAACTTTGCCGAATAATTCGTAAAATTTTATGTATTTTTCGCGATCGTTCTGCAAAAGCTTCTGCAGCTCGGATAGAATTTTTTTGGCGCTTTGCTCGCGAACGTAGGCTAAAATTCGATTTTCTTGCAAAATTTCGCGGCTTACGTTTAGCGGCAGATCCTCGACGTCCATTATGCCGCGCACGAAGCGCAGGTAGCTAGGCAGCAGCTCTTTGGCGTCGTCGGTGATGAAAACGCGCTTGACGTAGAGCTTCACGCCGCTTTGATAATCGACGCGGTATAGATCGAAGGGCTCGCTGCTCGGCACGTAAAAAAGCGTCGTGTATTCGTGCGTGCCCTCGGCCTTGGTGTGGATATAAAACAGCGGATCGCCGCTATCGTGGCTGATCTGCTTGTAAAATTCATTGTAATCGCTCGGCTTTAGACTGCTTTTTGGCAGCTGCCAAAGCGCGCTCGCGCGGTTGATCTGGACGTTTTTAACTTCGCTATGTCCCTGCTCGCCCTCTTTTTGCGCAGGCACGTATTCTTCTTTATCCATAAAGATCGGATAGGGGATGTGGTTGGAGTATTTTTTGATGATGCCTTCCAGCCTATATTCGTCCAAAAACTCCTCATCTTTCATATGCAGGATTATCGTCGTGCCGAAGTCCTCTTTCTTCGCCTTTTCGACCATGTAGTTGCTCGCGTCGCTGCTCCATTTAAAGGCGTCCTGCGAGAGCGGCTTGCGGCTGATAACATCGATACGATCTGCAACCATAAACGCCGAATAAAACCCGACGCCGAACTGCCCGATGAGGTTGCTGTCCTTCGCCGCATCGCCGCTAAGGCTCGCCATAAAGCCCTTAGTGCCGCTGCGTGCGATAGTGCCGAGATTGCTCTCGAGCTCGGCCTCGTCCATGCCGATGCCGTTGTCGCCGATGCTTAGCGTTTTGGCCTCTTTGTCGATCTTTATATCGATGCGCGGCACATACGAAAGCGCCTTATATTCGTCGTTCGTAAGACTTAGGTAGTTTAATTTATCCAGCGCGTCGCTTGCGTTTGAGATCAGCTCGCGCAGGAAAATCTCCTTGTTTGAATAAAGCGAATGGATCATCAAATTTAGCAGATCATTCACTTCGGTCTTAAATTTTTTCTTTGCCATTATGCGGTCCTTTTTGAAAATTTTGGCAGATTATATCATGGAGTGCTAATCTTGTCAAGAGAAGAATAAATAAACTTGATATGAATCCTATCAAGTTTTGGAAATTTACGCGCGTTATACGTGCGCGCCCGAAGTATATGAAATTAAACCTATCCGTAGATGATACTAGCGAGAACCGATCCGAATTTAACGGCGCGTCTGCGTTAAATTTACAAATTCTTTTTAGTCGTCGTTTTTTGAAAATTTCAAAATAAGATGATATAATCCACCCGTTTTCAATGCGATTTTTATGATAAAAACGGGCGTTTGACTAAAACAAAATTTATCAAGCAAAAAGGATTTCATTTGAATAACGAAGAAATTATACAGCGCATAAACGAGCTGAGAGAAAAGCGTGGCAAAAATTTAAAAAACCCAAGTGAAAATGTCTGCGAGACGGATGCCAATGCAGATATGGATACTGACGCTACCGTAAATTTAACCGAAAAATCAGGCGCAGGTTCGGCCGCAAATTTAAGCCAAAAACCGAGCTCTAAGCCTTCCGTCGCTACCGCAAGAAACAAACAATCGATCAAAGACGCAGATCTCCGCACTCCACGCAATAATCGATCTACGCCGAAAATACTCCCTCTCGTCGTCGTATGTATAATCGCGATTTTTATAGCGATAAAAGTGCCTTTTCGCACGGAGATTTTAAATGAAACCCGAATTCCTACCAATCAAGCAAACGAAGCCACAGACAAAAATCCTAAAGAAATTTCTATTCGCACCAAAGACGGCACCTTGAAAATGAAAAATCCTGTAAGATTTCGCGAAGATTGCGACGGCGGAGACGGCGATGCCTGCGCCGTACTTTCAAGCCTGCTGCTGTTAAATGGCGAAATTTCGCAAGATGGCGCCAAAGAGTTGCTTAAAAAAGGCTGCTACGAGCTTAACGGCGGCGAAAGCTGCACGAGACTCGCAGGCTACGAAGATAGAGATTCGCAAGAAGGTAGAAAACTGTACAAAAAAGCATGCGAGCTCGGCAACGGCGAAGGCTGCTTTATGTTCGGTTACGTCGCGTATTTTGACGACGATGACAAGGAGGCGGGCGCGCAATACTTTGAGCGATCGTGCGAGTTGCGATTTGCGGAGGCGTGCTATTTTCTAGTGGGAATTTATTCCAATGATCCGGCAAAATCGCAAAGATATCAGGCTCTGTTTGAAAAATATCAACAAGAAAACGACGATGCGATAATCAGCTTTAGGCACAGATAATTTTACGGCTCAATGCACTTTTGCGCATTGAGCTTGCGGGTTTAAATTTGCGCAAATAAAAAGCATCCTTCGCCTGACAATCATACAAAATTTTAAATTTTTGCTCAAACCCAAGCGCCGCGTCAAATTTACACAAAACATAAAAAGCAAAATTTAATAGGTTTATAAATTTAAAACCTCGCGCAGAAGTCGCCTTAAATTTACGCAAGCTCATACTATCCGCACCCTTTTAAAATTTTACTCATTACGTCGTCGATTATCGCTTGCGCGCCGTTTTTATCAGCTAGCTCAAGCA
>NZ_CALIJF010000199.1 GCF_938018035.1 uncultured Campylobacter sp.
GATAGATCATTATTTCACGGTCCAAGATCCCTTCGGCGCGGACTTTGACGGATCTTGCGCGAATGAAATCAAAATCATCGCCCCGGATTAAAATTTCAAGCGCTCACCCAGATCCCCGCATTCGTTAAAATTCCAAGGTTCCGCCGCGAAAGCATAGGCTTTAAATTTAACCAAATGTCGCGACCTGCAAAATCGCGCGACGGACGAGCCAGATTCTACGTACTGCTCGGGCGCCGTTTTTAGCGCAAGCTGCGGGTCTAAGCCCGGCTTTAAATTCGATTTTACCGCAGAGTGCGGGTTAACCTCGATGCTTCGATCTTAAATTTAGACGCTTTGCATGCCTAAAATTTATCTCTAAATTTAGCCCTTTTTGCTAAAATTTCATAAAACGCGCTGTCCGTAAAAGAGGCGGCCGGACTAAGCTTAAGGAGAGAAGATGCGCGAGCAGGACTACGAGGCGCTTAAGGCGGGGTGGCAAAAAGAGTGGAATGAAAAGGGCGAGAAATACGCCAAGGCCGTAAACGATATGGTGGCCTTTGCCGAGGTGCACGGCTGGGACGCCTATGAGGGCGAGGATGCGGTCGATGAGCGCGAGGGTGTGACGCAGCTTTGCGAGGCGGTTTTTGAGCTGCTAAAGGATGCCAACGAGCGCGGCGAAACGGAGAAATTTAGAGCCGATTTTCCGCCCTCAAACGTCATTTTCGATAAAAAGTTGAGAAAAAAGCTAAGAGATATCGATCAAATTTGCCCTCTTGGCGGCGAGAACGTCCTTTTTATCGCCTCAAACGACGACGGCAAGACGCTGTATCTACTGGAGGGCGACCGCGTGAGCGAAGTGGCGGACGACATCATCGCCGTGGGTAAGTCCAAGCGAAACGAAATTTACGCCCTGCTAAATCAAGACGAGGTATGGCTGATCAGGGGCTACGACGGCAAGAGCGGCGGCGAGCTGGTGGCGAGATTTAGCCACGAGCTGGAGATCATCTACGACGAGGCTGAAATTTTACCCTTTAACGACGGTAGCAAGGTGCTTTTGGCCGCCCACGACGGAATTTTTTTGATCTCGCAAAGCGGCGCGAAGCTCATCCATCCGACCTACGAGGATGAGGGCGAGGACGAGGATGAATACGAGCTCGAGATAGCTATGGCAAATGCGACCATCTCAAACGACAACGAGTTAATCGTCGCGGGTGAGCAAGATAGCGATCACGTCCTGATGGATAGCGAGGGCGAGCGGCTGGGCTGCATCGGCGCGCAGAGCTCGTATCCGCACTTTTGCCTCTTTAGCGCGGACGATACGCAGCTCATCACAAACTCCTGCCACTTTTACAACGGCGTTACGATCGGCGTGGATAGGGCTTTGCTAAAGCGCGGGCTAGAGGTCGGCTTTTACGATCCGGATGGCGGCGACGAGCAAAATTTCACGCTGATCGACGATGCGATGAGGGTTTACGCGGGCGTAGCGACGCAGGACTTTTACATCCTCGGCGACGCATACGGCTACATAAAAGCGGTCGGCAAGGACGGGCGTAAAATTTGGCGCCACTATCTGGGCGGCACGATAAAGTCTATGGCGATAAGCGAGGACGGCAGCGTGCTATTCGTCGGTACATACGGCGGCAGGCTGCATAAACTACGCCTGGGCGCGGGCCAAGACAGCCACACGATCGGCAACGGCAACCACAAAGAGGAGTTTAGACTGATCGCTTATGAGAATAAAATTTACCGGTGGTAGCCGCGGTGCAGGCTTCTACGATAATTTTGCGCTCTTAAGCGCGCTTAAAACGCAGTGTGAGCAGCTTTGAGCGTGGATGAAATTTGATTTGAAGTAGCGCCTAGTAGCGGAGCGGATTTGAGCTAAATTTAGCTCGCAGCCTCGTTAAAATCCACGTTCATCAAACGGGCGCGGGCAGATTAAAATTTAAAGGACGGAAATGACCGAGCCGAAAATCGGCGATCTCTTCGCCGTAAAGCTTAAGAGGCGGGACGCGTATTTTATCGCGCAGATCCTAAGTGCTCAGATGGAGCTCGTCGCGCTCGTTTTGGACGGCTTTTCGAGCGCGCCACTCGGGCTAAAAGAAGCGACTAAGCTTAAGCCGTTTTACTTCGATCATCACTTTTGGAAGCGCGGAGAATTTTATCTCGGCGTGGATGAAATTTTAGACGCCGAACCGGTTTTCATCGGCAACGCCGCTTTGATTTGCGAACCGCCCGAGTGCGTGAGCCTGCAAAATATCGAGCAGATCTATATGCAGCTTGCGTGGAACGAGCTTCCGAAGGATATTCGCGCCAAATTTAAATCCGTCCGTAAGCAAAAGCTTGAAATTTCGCAGCCGCAAAGCAGGGAATTCTACGCCGATTTAGCGCGTAAAAATCCATTTTGCTACGAGATAAAAAGCAAAATTTGGGATGAAAATTTGAAAAATTTTTTAGAAGCGACGCCGATGATGACGCAGCTTGAGCTAAGCTGCGCCGGCAAAAGCCTAGATATCTCGCGCACGCATTTGCAGCAGCTCGTCTTGCACGCAAGCGGCACGGAGGAGATCGCGCTAAACGGCTCGCTGTGGCAGTTTGTGATAAACGGCGATATCGCGCGGCTAAAAAGCGTGCACTGCCCCTTTGACGGCGAGCTTTTGAGCGTCCAACTAAACCTAAACGGCGGTGGGTTTTGCATTCGCGGGCTTGAAAAACTGCGAAATCTACAGATATTTTCGCGGCGCGGCGAGTGCGTTGATCTCGCACGCGTTGCGGCGAGCTTTCCGAATTTGCGTGAAATTTTCATCAACGCGCAGGGCGGCACGCTAAAAAACATCGACACGCTCGCTAAATTTGAACATCTAAAAGACGTCTGGCTTAGCGACGTTTACGGATTTGAACGCTTTCCGACGAGAGCGCAACTACCGCATCTAAAGCGCCTTTGTTTCTGGTCGGTGCCCAAAGGCGCCTGCGAGGCGGCTAGAGCGCAGTTTAAGGGTATAGAAAGCCTCGTAATCAAGCAGCCGCGAAGCAAGCAGTGGCTGGCGGCAAATTTAAACAACCCGCTGCGCGGCTGGGACGGCAGAGATGGGGTGGGCGCGGCGACTGCCAGAAAGGCGATGAGGGCTTATGCGGGCGCGCACAAGAAGCTAAGCACGCTCGAAGCAAAACCCGCAAGCAGCGAGCTCAAGACCGAGAAAACCGAAATTTTAAAAGAATTTATCGCCGTTTTTAACGCGATAGACGCCAAGCATAGCATCGATACCATGGAGCGCGAGGAGATTTGGGAGGCGTTTTGCAAGCTGGCCGAGCTTGCGGCGGCGGACGCGAAGTCGCAAGAGCGTATCTGGGAGCAAAACGCGGAATTTTAGCCGATCAAGCGGTGTGAGCGCCACGATGATAAAACAGCGTGTGGACACTGCGCGATCGGGCTTTGTTTGGGCGCGGCGCATGGGATTTAAAATTTGGCGCCGAAACGGGCTTTTGCGGGCGCATAGATAAAATTTAAGCCAAGCGGCGGTAAAATTCCGCGGTTCCAAGGAAGCGTTAATTTACGCCGATTTGGCGCGTAAATTTGCGTCTATTAGGGCGAAATAAAATTTAAAGGAGTAAATATGAGAGGCAAAATTTTAACCGCGACCTTTGCGGCGGCGCTTTTGTGCGGTTGCGCGGCGCACGATGCAAAGCTAGGCAAGGAAGCGGATAAGAGAAGCGAAAGCGCGGCTGCAGACTGCGGCACGAGTGAGGGCGTCTGCAAGGTGCCCGCCGTGCAGGGACCGATGGTGGGCGACGGCACGGATGAGCACGGCTGCTTAGTCGCCGCGGGGCAGAGCTTTTCAAAGATTAAGAATGGCTGCGTGCAGGTTTTTGATATCGCGGACGTGAGGTTAGCTGATCCAGATAACGCTACGCTTGCGATCTACGGGATATTTTCCGCGGATAAAAGCAGGGTAGAAATCTTTTGGGCGAGCTTGCCGCAGAGCGAAATTTTAAGCAAAGTTAAGGGTGGTTACTATGTCTCGAAGGACGGAAAAATTTCGCTGCTAAAAACAAAAAGCGGCAAGGGCTATAAGATCCGCAGAAAATAGCGGGTGAAATTTTAAGCCCGCTAAATTTCGCGCGCCGCGAAAG